>JAFUSD010000041.1 GCA_017480685.1 Bacteroidaceae bacterium | reverse complement strand
GAAAGGGGGACGAGCGAAGCGGAGGGGGTGTCAGGGTTGGAGAGCTCTTTTACCTTGCGGAGGTTGGCCTGCGGGGAGTATGCCCCTTCGGGGAGGCTGGCCATTCGGAGAGGATGGCCAATCGGAGACGTTGGCCTTGCGGGGAGGCTGGCGATTCGGGGAGGAGACCCCCTCCCCCCTTTGGGGTACTCCCCCTTTCAGGTGGGAGAGTCCATGCGGAGTGTCGGGGCTGGAGAGCTATTTTACCTTGCGGGGCGAGTGGCCTTGCGGGGAGGAGACCCCCTCCCACTACGTGGGTTGTTTCATTATTCTTTCCCCCTCGCGCTCCCCCAGGGGAGAGGGGTACTCCCCCTTTCAGGTGGGAGAGTCCGTGCGGGGTGCGGGTTGGCGCTGTTGTTGTTGGACCCTCTCTGCCCTTCGGGCATCTCCCCCTTTATGGGGAGAGCCATGCGGGGTGTGGGGGGGTGTGGGTTGTTTTGATGTTTCTGTTTCTTTAATTATTATTTAGTTACTATTATATTGTTTGTTATTTAAAGTTTTTAGTTCGGGATGCTGTCCAATTCTCTATTTGAAGTTCTCCCACTCTTGCGAAGTGCTTTGTATTGTCGGTCACCACTACAAGTTCGTTGCGTATAGCACTTGCTGCAATGAGCATGTCGAAGTCATCAATTATAACACCACTCTTGGTTAGTTGTGCCTTCATTTTTCCGAAATAGTGCCCATCGTCTGGTAATGGAACTATCGGGAAATGATGTACTATCTTTTCAACTCTTATCAGTTCCTGCTCTCTGTATTTCTCTGGTGCATTATACGCTCCATAATACAATTCATGTACAGAAATGACCGATATGCAGCAACGCCGCAATCCTTGTTGTCGCAGGTTTTCTACGACTATTGGATTTTTGCGAATCAGTTCTATCAGAACATTTGTATCAAGCATGTATCGTAGTCCATTCATATACTCTTATTCGTTATGCTTTCTGATAGTCTGATATGCTTTTTATGTGACGTGTCAGCCCTGAGTGCCGTCCTTCTCTTATCACTCGCTTGGCTTCTTCGGCCGTCAGCGGATTGTCGTAGGGCGTAGAGAAGAGGTCGTCGAAGAAAGCATCATCTGCAGTCTTCTCAACAGTTGCTTCTTCTATAGACTCTGCCTTATTCACCTGTTCCATCAGGTGTTCTGCCAGCCAACGTTTGTTGCTGTTGCTTAAGAACCCAAGTGAATTGAGTATGGAATCTAATGATATTGTTACGTTGTTCATCTCTACTTTGTTTTTTTGGCCCTCACTTGGAGTAATTGTCAATTGACAACTAGCTGGGCGGGGTGTGGGCTGCGTGCAGTTGTTGTTAGACCCTCTCTGCCCTTCGGGCATCTCCCCCTTTATGGGGAGAGCTGTGCAGGGTGTTGGGGTTATTTTGTTTCTTTTAACAATAGTTTTAATGCATTGTCTGAGATGGTTGACAATTCTGATTTGTCGTATATTGTCATTAACCATATTGTTCCATTATGCAATTCTACTATTATACTATTATATGTGACTACTCTAAGTCCACCTCGTTTTCCTTTTCCTTTGGAACGGACAGCAAGGCGTATCTTTCTGAATCCACCTCCTATTTCTGTCCCTACCTTTGGGTCGTCTCGCAGTTGGTCTAACAGTTGACGCAGGTCTTCGGATAATGATTTATATCTTTTACTAAGGCGCTTGAACTCTCGCTCGAACTGTGATGTTGTCCTAATCGTGTAGCTCATAGCTCTGCCAGAAATTCTTCAACGGGCCGTCCCACCATCTTTCCACTCCTTATCAGCTCTGCATCTTCTTTCACCGCCATTAGATTCTTGATGATTTCTTCGTCGGTGTCATGAACCTCTGCCTTGTGTTCACGCCTTATTTTGCGCAGTGAACTTAGTGCATATTGCATCATTACCTCGTTGTCGGCCATGTGGCTCAACTCTCGATGTATTGCAACATTTAACTGCGGTATGGTCATCTGTCTCATTTCTATTTATTATCTTGGACCCTCTCTGCCCTTTGGGCATCTCCCCCTTTATGGGGAGAGCCGTGCGGGGTGTAGGGGTGTGGGTTGTTTTGATGTTTCTGTTTCTTTTATTTTAGTTACTATGTATATATAGTATTGAAATTACTTATGCACCTCTCTCTTTTGAATCTGGATGAGGTTTTCTTCGGCTTGACGGTTGCCTTGCTCGGCTGCACGCTGGAGGTATGTGATGGCCGAGGTGATGTCGCCGGTCATGTAGAGTGCACATCCGAGGGTGTTGAACGAGCGTGGGTCGCGTCGTACTTCGGGTGTGAGTTCGCGCAGTGCTGCCTCGGCATTGCCTTGGCGCAGGAGTTGGCTGGCGCGGTTGATGGCTTGTGCGCGGCGGTCGGGTTTGTGATCCCAATACACGCGTATGTATCCTGAGTTACGCTGGTCGCTGAGGATGTTTTCTTTGAGGTAGGCGTAGGTCTTGCCTCGGTTCATCTGCTTTATGCGGCGTTCTTTCTCGTCGGGTTGGTCAGACGAGTCGATGATGTCGAGCAGTTGGTTCACCTCGCCCAGTGTGATGCCTGCGGTCGATGGTATCGAGTATATTCCGTTTCCGTGTGGCTGCACTTGTCCGCCGCTGAGCAGAATGCGCAGGTCGTTGATTTGGTCGCGGAATTCGGTCCATGCTTCGGCTCCGCCTGTGGTGTCGAAGAGTGAGTCGGGCACTCCGAGTTCACGCTGTACATATCGTTGCATTGCTATGGCACGTCCGTCGCCGAGTTCGCGGTTGTGTGGGAATTTTCCTTCGATTGATGCCAGACCGACGATTTGCATGCGTCGCACTGTCGATGTGGTGTCGGCCATGATGAGTCGGGTGATGTCGATGATGCGGTCGAGTCGTTCTGCGTTGTCTCTGAAGTCGCGTCGGAGGTCGGTCTTGTCGAGTGGGAAGTGTACGTAGAGCACACCTTTTTCTTTACGCAGTATGCGCGTGGCGTCGTAGGGACGGTATTTGTCCATGGGCACGAGTATTGGGTAGAGCTGCATGAGCGAGTCGGCCACGCCACCGAATTCTTTCACGTCGGGCACTTGTGGAGCGAATGGTGGCACTGAAACGACGATGGGTGTCTCGACAGGCTGGGTGATGACCGGCTTCTCGGGTGTGGCTGGTGCCACGGGGTGGTCCATCTTGCCTATGCGGTAGAGCACGCTGAGTGCGAGGTTGGGCACGATGAATGGTTTGTTGTCCTTACCGTAGGATAATCCGCAGTGGAAGCAGTCGAACTTCTCGTACCATGTGTAGCCTACGTCGAACCCCACTTCGGCTTCGAGTGCCCATCGGCTGGGGCGCATGTATTGGCGCTGCTCGTCGCGAGAGAGTGAGTTGAAGTATTCGCCATAGTAGAATCCGCGGTGACGCAAGATGCGGTCGCGGCGCAGGAAGTTCCAGCGATGTCCGATGGCGAGTCCGAGTGCCACGGCATCGCCCTGGTAACGATATTGCTTGGTGTCTTTCCAAAGGAGCAGGTCGATGCCCGACACGTTGTAGTGTGAGTAGAAACCGTTGACGGCATAGAATGTGCCGTGGTAGGTGCTGTCGTTCCACAGACGGAGCTCGGGCATGAGCAACAGGTGCTTCAGCTTCTTGTTGTCGTGGAATGTCCAGGGGTTGAAGCCTACGGTCATCTGTGCCGACATGCGATGCGACAAAGGGGCCTCGACGGTGATGTTGGGCGTGAGTGTTGCATCGTAGATGAGGTTGTTCTTAACCACTACTTCATTTGTAGTACCTTTGTTTGTGGGTTTTGGCGTTACGTCTGTTGTTGTAGTTTGAGCAGACGAGTATATGCATACTGTGAGCATGCATATAGTAGTTACCAGGTTTTTCATTACATTTTTCACTTCTATAAACGTATTATTGTCGTCGTTAAACATTCAATTCATTCTTACTTACACAATTTTTTTTACCCTATGTTTGTGTTTTTTTTGCGTGCGTACACACGTACATTATATTTATGCGCATGCGCTCGCAAGCAATGTTGGATGCAAAGGTACGAACTTTTCTCCATACACACAAAAAAAACGCAAGTTTTTTACGTCTTGCACGCATTTTTGTTGTTTTGACGCGTGTTTTTGTTATTTTGACGCGTGTATTTATGGATAATTGATAGTTGTTAATGAATAATGATTAATGAATAATGAATAGCGGATGGGGGGGTGAAGCCCAACGATTCCCCAATGCAGCACCAACCTCTCCCGACACGTCATTCCGACGGAACGCAGTGGAGGAGAGAACCTGTGACAGGCCGAAAGACTGCTAATGGCATACACTTTGGTTTCTGATATGAAAAACGAGGATATCCTCGCACGGCGTTGACGATATCGTCGCACGGCGTTGACGATATCCTCGCAGGCCGTTG
Organism: Bacteroidaceae bacterium; assembly: GCA_017480685.1. Classification (GTDB taxonomy): domain Bacteria; phylum Bacteroidota; class Bacteroidia; order Bacteroidales; family Bacteroidaceae; genus Colivivens. Next base: position 58,417 of record JAFUSD010000041.1, on the reverse strand, counting down.
ACGATATCCTCGCAGGGCGTTGAGGATATCGTTGCAGAGCGGAGGGGCGGGCGACGACGGGCGTGATGAGCAAAAAAAAGACCCGCATGCGAGCGGGTCGTTGGTTCTGTAAAGTAAGTTCATAGGTGTGATTATGGATTCTTAATAAGACTTAGATTGTAATGTAGTAAGAGAGTAGTCATGAATGACTATATATCTGCTTGGTGTGTTCATCACGAAAAACCTGTGTGAGCATTTTTTTACGGATGAGCCTTACCGGTGCCCTCACGGGTGCCGGTAAAGCAGAAATCCGTGCTTAACTATTAACCAGTCTAACTAATGTATTATGAAAACTTATCTTACATTGCATGTTCATGATACACTTATCATAACAAAAAATGATGATGTCTTTTATTCGACGCTGCAAAGTTACGCTGTTTTTTCATGCTTCCATGTGGGTGAATTCGTCAAAATATGTGGGTAAATTCGTTTTCTTCAGTTTTTTTGCGGTTTCATCGGCATTTTTTCGTAACTTTGCAGGCGAAAAGAGGAAGAAAACAAGAAAAAACACCCAGACGAACTGGGGAGAAAACAGGAGAGAACCTAAGTATGTTTTTGCGAAGCATGGTTTTCGCCGAGGAGGAACGACGAGGGGTTTTTATTGTTTTCTTTAACATGACGGAGAGAATGAAAGGAAGAAAACCAAAAAAACAAGAAAAAACACCCAGACAAGCTGGGTAGAAAACAAGAGATGGTTAAGAATGTTTTTTGCGAAGCATGGTTTTCGCCGAGGAGGAACGACGAGGGGTTTTTGATGTTTTTTTAACATGACGGAGAGAATGGAAGGAAGAAAACCAAGAAAACAAGAAAAAACACCCAGGCAAGCTGGGTAGAAAACAGGAGAGAGCCTAAATAGGTTTTTGCGAAGAGCGGTTTTCGCCGAGGAGGGATGACAAGGAGGGCCTTTTTTTACATAAAACAGAGGCTTTAAATTTGCGTGATGAATAATGACTAAAAATATGAACCACAAATTAGAATTATTACGGGATCATAACAAAGAACTTGCACTTAGCTTGAAAGCGCTATGCTACACAATCAATGGATGTTGTCAGCAGGTGCACAAAGAGTTAGGACCATGGCTGAATGAATATGTATATCAAGATGCACTTGAGGTGTTGCTGAAAGAACAGAACATTACATATAAAAGAGAATATTACTTCTCTATTCCTTTCCATGGTCAGATACTTAGCCACAAACATTACGTAGACTTTCTTTGTAATGATAATATCTTGGTGGAATGCAAAGCAATAGAGTGTATAGGAGCAGAACAACGGCAACAATTGTGGAACTATATGCGGTTATCAAAAACTAACATCGGCATTTTATGCAATTTTGCCCCTGTGTATGATCAATGCGAACATTATTATCTTGATACTAATACAAATCAAATGTATACGTTTTGATAATATAAAAAACTGAGAGAGAATGGGAAAGAAGAAAACAAGAGAAAAAACCGATATAGTATTTGTGCAGCAAGGTTTTAGCTGAGGAGGAACGACGAGGGTTTTTTATTGTTTTCTTTAACATGACGGAGAGAATGGAAGGAAGAAAACCAAGAAAACAAGAAAAAACACCCAGGCAAGCTGGGTAGAAAACAGGAGAAGACTAAGAATGTTTTTGCGAAGCATGGTTTTCGCCGAGGAGGAACGACGAGGGGTTTTTGATGTTTTTTTAACATGACGGAGAGAATGGAAGGAAGAAAACAAAGAAAACAAGAAAAAACACCCAGACGAGCTGGGTAGAAAACTGGAGAGAACCTAAATAGGTTTTTGCGAAGCATGGTTTTGATAATGAACAACTAAACATAATAACTATGACAACAAAAGCATTAAAAACAATTGCAGGAGCGATAGCGATGAGCATCGCTGCGGGCACCAGTGCCCAGACATGGGAGGCGCCGACGGTGCCAGGGGCCGACCTGAATGACGTGAAATCGAGCGATGTGGGATACCTGTATAACGTAGAGACCGATGCGTTCCTCATCAACGGAATGACATGGAACACCAACGCATGTGCCACCCGACTGACCAACGGCGACCAGGCCGTGTCGGAACCACAACAATGTACGCTTAATGTGACGAGCAGCACGAAGCAGCTGAGCATAAGCCTCAAAGCATACGCCAGCAACACACTGTCGTGCCTCAGCGCTGCAGCCAACAACATATACGTAGATCAGAACGAAGGCAACATATTCAAGTATGCCGAACAGGGAGAAGACACGCATGTATATACACTGACCAACACCACCTACAACAAACCCCTCGACGTGACATGGGACGGCGGAGGACACCTCACCATCACGGGCGGAGCGGGTCACACCCGCTGGGCATTCATCAGCGAAGCCAACATCACCAACGGACAGTATGCCCTCTACAAGAGCCGCCTGCTCCTCTACCGCCTCTACGAAGCCATCGAGACATCGGGATGCGCCGACAAATATGCCACGGAAGTGCAAACGGCACTGAGTGCCTACCTCTCGACCACTGCCACGGCAGCCACCACGACGAGGGCTGCCGCCACGCTGTTCAGGGCTGTATATGCCGACCTCACACAGGCCGTCGACGTGAGTTTCCTCTTCACCGATGCCGACATGACAGCCAACAAAGCGGTGGGCAGCTGGACCACCTCATCGCCCACCTACAGCTGGGGTGAATATGAGAGATACCACTCTGCTATCACCCTGAAACAGAGCCAGACAGTGCCGCAAGGACTCTACGACGTAAGCTTCCGCGCCATATACCGCCAAGACGGCAGCAACGACGCCCCTACCCTTACGGCTACCGGTCAGAACAGCGTGACAGCCGACATACCGCTGATGGGCACCCTGAACTACAGCGTGGCCAACACCAACAACAACGGATGGAGCGCCGGCAACCAATATAACCAACCCAACGACATGCATTCGGCCAGCCAGGGACTGACCCACGACGGAGCAGTAGCCACAGCACATGACGTGATAGTGGGCAGCGACCAACGACTCAGCATCGAAGTGAAGATGAGCAGCACATCGCAATGGCTTAACTGGCAGGGATTCAAGATAGTGTATAAGGGAATGGGTACCCAATCGCTCGTCGACGACCTCAACACCACCATAGCAGCAGCCACCACGCTGATGGCCGACGATACGAGCGACGCAGCAGCCACGCTGAAAGCCGCCATCGAGACAGCACAGGCACTGGCCAGCAACCCATCGGCCGACATGATGGCCCTCATCGAAGCCAACCAGACCCTGACAGAAGCCATGGAAGCCTACCGCCTTGCAACGGCATCGGTCGATAACCCCATAGACCGCACCGACCTCATCACCAACCCGAGCTTCGAGAAAGGATTTGAGGGATGGATACAAATCAATATGGCTACCCAAACCAACTCGTCGTTCACACTGAAGAGCGGCAGCACATACGTCGAGAAATGGGTGTCGAGCACCAACAAAGTGGGCAACGCAGCAGTGCAGCAAGAATTGAAAGCCCTGCCTATGGGTGTGTATATACTGCGTGTAGCAGCACAAAACATAAAGGAAAACAGCAGCGCAGCACAGAGCGGAGCATGGATATTTGCCGACCTCGACAAGCAAACCGTGACGGCACGTAAGACCTACGACCTGGTGTTCACCCACATACTGACCGATGCCATCATCGGGTTCTTGGCCGAAGATGCAACGGGCAACTGGCTGGCCGTCGACAACTTCCGCCTGCTGTATGCCGGAGGTACGACCGCCGACTTCGATGCTGCCATGCAGAGATACATCGACAAGGCAGAGGCAATAAGCGAAAAGAAAATGAACAGCGACACAAGCAACGCACTAAAAACCGCCATTTCATCGGCAAAAACAGCACTCGAAACGAGCAATACGGAGCAATACCCCACACTTGCCACTGCCCTGCAACAAGCAACAAACTATGCAGAGGTGTCGGCCTACACATACGAACAGTTGGCAGCAGCCATCACGAAAGCCGAGACAGCCTACGGCGACGGACAGATGGCGGGTGCCGACGACTTCAAAGCAGTGATCGACGAAGCACGCGCGATGAACGAAAACCTGACCACAAATCCCGATGAAATGGATGAAGAAATCCTAAAACTCGACAAAGCAACCTTCGCCTACCAACTGGCCAACGGCAGCGGAACAACACCCACGGTGAAGACCGACCCGCGCTTTGCTCGCGGTAACAACATAGCATTCGGCCGCATGACGGTGAGCGGCATTGCTACATCGCAGATACTGGAACAGGGATTCTGCTGGAGCACCGATAAGGAACCCACCGTGTTGGACAACCGCTCGACCGCCTACATCACCAACAACGGCCGCATCTACAAGATGCCCGGCATGAAACCCGCAACCGTCTATTATGCACGTGCATACGCCATCACGACGAACTATGCAGTGGGATACGGCGATGTGATAAAGATCATCACCCTGCCGAAAGCCAACATCACATGGTGGTACAACAACGGAGGACCGACCGACGCCAACGAGCGCATACGTAACGCCTTCGAAGTGGCTATCGACCAATACTGGAACAGCCTGACCAGCATACAGGGCTACCACATCACATGCAGCTACGGAGCCGGAACACCAACAGCCGACTGCAGCTACGGCGGCTCGATGCGCATAGGGCCCAACAGCGCCTACCAAGCACCCGGAACCGTGATGCACGAGGGCAACCACGGCATCGGAGTGGGTACTACACCGATGTGGTACGGCCCGTCGTGCATGAGGGCCGAGAGTTCGCGCGGCCAATGGCTGGGCGACCGCGTGACGGCACTGCTCACCTTCTGGGAGAACACACCCACCACGCTCACCGGCGACAATACCCACATGTGGCCCTACGGCATCAACGGAGCACAAGAAGACAACCACAGCGAGTCGCTCTACACCTGCAACGGACTGCTGAACCAAGCACTGTGTGAAGACGGACTGATACCCGTGAACTACTGGGGAGGCGGATTCTGCCTGCCGGCCTACGTGCTCGACCAGGAAGAGGAAGTGAAGTACTACCTGAAAAACGAAGACGAAAGCCGCGGACTCAACACCGCGTACCTGACCGAAAGCAGCGGCGGACTGCTGAGATGGACCGAAAAGAGTGCCGACGAACTGGCAACAGACGACCATGCCGCATGGTATATCAGCTTCACACCATCGAACCAATACTACCAACTGCGCAACGCGGCAACCGGACACTACATCACATACACCGGTTCTGGATTCAGGGCCATGACCCGCAACAGCATCACTGCCAACGAAAACTTCCACGTGATGCGCGGACGTGTAGACGTAAAAGTAGGTGGCGCGGCAGACCAGCTGACCACACGCGGATACTGGTTCATACATCCCGAAGAGAGCGGAACGCCAGCCACGATGACCGCCAACACAGGCGGAACAGTAGGTCAGACAGCCTTCAACCTGGAAAACAGTGCCACCACACAACGCTGGGTGGTGCTCACCGCCAGCGAAGTAGCTACAACGGAAGGCATCACGGCCATCGATCATATCGCGGCAGAAGGCAACAGCAAGAACGACATGATATACAACCTGCAAGGTCAGCGCGTAGATAGAAATGCGCTTACGGGCGGAGTGTATATAGTGAACGGAAGAAAAGTGCTGATAAAGTGAGAACACGCAGATAAATTCCAAGACTGGGGGCGAATGGTCAACAACTTTTGACTGTTCGCCCCCCAGTGTTGCCAATTGTTGCTCATATTGCCTGATAAAAAAAGCAGAGAAAGGGGCGTGAAATCAAAAAAAATCATAAAAAACACACTTTTCTCACCTTATTATATACGCTGATAAAATCTTTTTTCCTACCTTTGCCCCCCGAAACTGAAAATGAAGGGAAGAAATCCCTACACAATCTTGAATAAACTAGGAGATACTGGAGATTCTAGGGAATACTAGAGATTCTAGGAAATACTGGAGATTCTAGGGAATACTAGAGATTCTAGGAAATACTAGAGATTCTAGGAAATACTAGAGATTCTAGGAAATACTGGAGATTCTAGGGAATACTAGAGATTCTAGGAAATACTGGAGATTCTAGGCATGCTAGTCTAGGTCAAAAAAAACAAATAAAGAAAGTAAGATGCAAAAGAATTTGGTGATAGTTGAGTCGCCAGCCAAGGCGAAGACGATTGAGAAGTTCCTGGGTAAAGACTATAAAGTGATGTCGAGCTACGGACACATACGCGACTTGAGGAAAAAGGATTTCGGCAAAGACCTTGGCGACCTTGACCCCGAATATGAAGTGCCCGAAGAGAAAGAGAACCTGGTGCGCCAACTGAAGAAAAACGCCCGCGAAGCCGAAACGGTGTGGCTCGCATCCGATGAAGACCGCGAAGGAGAAGCTATTTCGTGGCACTTGGCACAGGTGCTCGACCTCGACCTCGAAAGCACAAAACGAATTGTATTTCACGAAATTACAAAGAATGCGATACTCGAAGCCATCAAGCATCCACGCACCATCGACATCAACCTGGTGAACGCCCAACAAGCACGCCGCATGTTGGACCGCATAGTGGGATTCAAACTCTCGCCAGTGCTCTGGAAGAAACTGAAACCCGCACTCTCGGCCGGACGAGTGCAGTCGGTAAGCGTGAGACTCATCGTGGAACGCGAACGCGAGATAGAGAACTTCAATCCCGAATCAAACTATAAGGTGGATGCAGTATTCAGCGTCGAAGGAACCGACGGCGAGCCAGCCGAGATACATGCCGACCTCAGCACCCGCTTCAAGACCGAGAAAGAAGCACATGAATTCGTGAGCCGTATGGATGGCAAGACATTCACCATCACCGAGATATCGAAAAAACCTGCCAAGAAACAACCGGCACCGCCATTCACCACGTCGACCATGCAACAGGAAGCAGCACGCAAATTGGGATTTACCGTGTCGCAAACCATGATTGTTGCTCAGCGCCTCTACGAATCGGGACTCATCACCTACATGCGTACCGACTCGGTCAACCTGTCGAGCCTTTGCCTGGCCGCCAGCCACGACGAAATTGTGAAGCAATGGGGTGAAGAATACAGCAAGACACGCAACTACCACACCAACTCGAAAGGTGCACAAGAAGCCCATGAGGCCATCCGACCAACCTACATGGCAAACCACGAGATAAGTGGCAATCCACAAGAACGACGCCTCTACGACTTGATATGGAAACGAACCCTGGCTTCGCAGATGGCCGATGCCGAACTGGAGAAGACAACCATTAAAATAGGGATAGAAGGTGAAGAACTGGAGTTTGTCGCCACAGGCGAAATAGTGACCTTCGACGGATTCCTCAAACTCTACCGCGAATCGGTAGAAGATGACGAACAGCAGAACGAAAACACACTGCTGCCAGCCAATGTAAGCGAACAACAACAACTGAAAGCCAAAGAAGTGCAAGCCGTGGAACGCTACACTCAAGCACCGCCACGATACACCGAAGCCAGTCTCGTAAGAAAACTGGAAGAACTTGGAATAGGCCGACCATCGACTTACGCCCCTATCATATCCACAATACAGCAACGCGACTACGTGGAAAAAGGAAACAAGGCAGGCGAAAAGCGCACATATAAAATACTGAAACTGACCAAAGGAAAGGTGAAGGAAAGCACCAAGACCGAGATGGTAGGCGTTGAGAAATCCAAACTCATACCAACCGACATAGGAATGGTAGTGAACGACTTTCTCATGCAATACTTCCCAGAAATCATGGATTATAACTTCACAGCCAACGTTGAAAAGGAGTTTGACCAAGTGGCTGAAGGCACCACCGACTGGAAACAGATGATAAAGCAATTCTACAAAGACTTTGAGCCCCTGATAGACAAAAGCATGCACGACAAGACCGAGCACAAAGCCGGCGAACGTGTGCTTGGCACCGACCCCGTGAGCGGCAAGCCCGTATCGGTGAAGATAGGGCGCTTCGGTCCTGTAGTACAAATAGGTAGCGCCGGCGACAAAGAAAAGCCCAGATTTGCGCAACTGCAGAAAGGACAAAGCATACAAACCATCACCCTCGACGAAGCAATGCAACTGTTCAAACTGCCACGCACACTGGGCAAATACAACGACGCAGAAGTGACTGTGGGAATCGGCAAATACGGACCCTACATACAGCACAACCACCAGTATGCAACCATACCAAGCAACCTCGACCCAATGACCATAACAATGGAACAGGCAGTAGAGGTGCTCAACGCCAAACAGCAAGCCGATGCACAGAAGCACATAAAGACATTCGATGAAGAGCCCGAACTGGAGGTGAGAAACGGACGATTCGGACCATACTTGCTCTACAAAGGCTCCAACTACAAACTGCCAAAAAACATAAACGAGCCCGAACAACTCACCGTGAAACAATGTCTTGAAATCATAAAGACCCAAGAGTCAAAGAAGAAAAAGAAGACATCATGATTGTGCTTATAGGATATATGGGTGCCGGCAAGACCACCTTGGGCAAAGCATTGGCACAACACCATAACTGCCAGTTCCACGACCTTGACCAATACATAGAGCAAACTACCGGTCAAACCATAAAGCAACTCTTTGCCACACACGGCGAGTCGGGATTCAGGCAGATAGAGCACGATGCACTCTACGAAGTCCTAAGCCACAACACAGAAGGCGTATTGGCAGTAGGTGGCGGTACACCCTGCTTCTTCGACAACATGGAACTGATGAACCGCCACGCCACCACCATATATCTGAAAGCCACGGCCGAGACACTGAAAAGCCACATACGCATGGGCGGAAGCAAACGCCCACTGGTTGACGGAAAAGACGACGAAGAACTCATAGCATACATCAACGAGTCGCTACAAAAGCGCGAACCATACTACTGCCGCGCCCGTCACACTCTGAATATCGATACCATCACAACCGAAGAACAAATACAACACTACGTAGCAATGCTGAAAGATATCTTTAAGCAGGAAGAGGGCACAGAATACTCTGAGCAAGCTGAATACTCTGAGCAAGCTGAATACTCTGAGCAAGCTGAATACTCTGAGCAAGCTGATAAATCCGATAGTTCCAAGCCAAAGCTCACCATCATCAAAGTGGGAGGCAAGATAGTGGAAGAGTCGGGCACACTGGCTCAACTCATCGACGACTTCTCGCACGTTGAAGGTCATAAAATGCTGGTGCATGGTGGCGGACGCAGCGCTACACAAGTGGCTGCACAGATGGGCGTGGAGACCCACATGGTCGACGGCCGACGCATAACCGACGCAGAGATGCTACGCATAGTGACCATGGTGTATGCCGGACTGGTGAACAAAAACATAGTGGCACAACTGCAGGCACACCACATCAACGCCCTGGGCCTGAGCGGAGCCGACATGAACGTGATACGGTCGCACAAACGAGCAGCCACACCAATCGACTACGGATTCGTGGGCGATGTAGACAATGTGGATGCCGACCGGCTGGCCGCACTCATCAAGACAGGAATAACCCCAGTGATGGCACCACTCACCCACGACGGACAAGGCACGATGCTCAACACCAATGCCGACACCATTGCAGGCGAGGTGGCTAAAGCCATGACCCTACATTTCGACGTGACACTCATCTACTGCTTCGAAAAAAAAGGAGTGTTGCGCAACGAAAACGACGACGACAGCGTGATACCACATATAGACCCTCAACTGTTCGACCAACTAAAGGAACAACACATCATCCACGACGGCATGATACCCAAGTTGCACAACGCATTCAACGCCTTGGAAGCCGGAGTGAGGGAAGTGATTATAACCAAAGCCGACGCCATCACAGGGCATCAAGGCACCATAATAACAAAATAAATTAAAAAAAAGACGGATGAACTGTAACTTTTTCGCAGCTCATCCGTCTTACTTAATGAAAGGCGATGAACAACATCAGTTTCAAGAACGACATAATGCCACTCACAGAGCGGCTCTTCAGGCTTGCCATGCGCATCGTGCAAAACAGGGAAGAAGCTGAAGATATTGTTCAAGATACACTGATGAAGCTGTGGAGTCAGCAAGCCGAATGGGCTGATATACAAAACATCGAAACCTATACACTCACGATGTGTCGCAACCTGGCACTCGACCGCCTCGAAAAGAAAGAAAGGCAAAACCTTACGCTCAACGAGGCAATACACGACCAGGCCGACAACGCACCAGCCCCCGACGACCAACTCATAAGCCGTCAACAACACGACTTGGCACGCCAACTGATAGACCAACTGCCCGAAAAGCAACGAACCACAGTGCAACTGCGCGACATAGAAGGCATGACATATCAGGAAATAGCCGACGTGATGGGAATAACGGTAGCCGACGTGAAAGTCAACCTCTTCAGAGGCCGACAAAAACTGAGAGAGAGTTTCGCCGCTACAATCAGGTAGCACACACCCCGAAGGCATACAGGCATCGCTACGACAACAAGCAAGGCATTGCTACGACAACAAGCAAGGCATCGTGACGACAACAAGCAAGAACAAAGACAATCAAAACATACAAACCGTGAACTATCAATACATAGAACAACTGCTCGACCGCTATTGGAAGTGCGAGACGACACTTGAAGAAGAACAGATACTGCGTTCATTCTTCAGTCAGGTCGATGTTCCGGCATCGCTCAAGCCCTATGCCACCCTGTTTGCATACGAGGCAACCCAACAGCACGAGACGACATTGGGTAGCGACTTCGAACAACGAATCATGGATGCTATCGAATCAGAGACCGACAAGCAGCAGGCGGCAGACATCAAGCATATACAACCGCTCAAGTTCACGTGGAGTCACCGTTTGGCACCACTGCTTAAGGCAGCAGCAGTAGTAGCAGTTGTCATAACAGCAGGCAACATATCAGAGCGCACACTTCAGACCAACTCGGTTGGTATTGCCGATGATGACATGACTGCTAACGACACTTACATAATGAAAGAAGACATATCGGCCAAGATACATATTATTGACCAGAACAAGTCGGAAGCGATGGCATGCACCGACTCCATTCAAAATCAGAATGGTGCAGGCACAAGTTCACCAACGCCGCTCGACGACTGATGAACAGAGCCAAGGCCGACACAACGGATACAGATAACAATCATTTTCTTTTATATGCTTTAACTAAAACCTAACGTGAAAGAAACTGTGAAGTTTCAATTCTCTCAAAACCAAATCAGTCTTCAACAGACTGAGAAAAGAGGATGCGCCACCAATGGCACATCCTCTTTTTCTGTTATCCCAAACCAAAGCATTTTCTTTACACCTGTAGAATAAGGACGTCTAACTATTCATAGATACAGAGAAAATCGGTCATTAGGGTTATGATGATAATAACTTCTATTTTTAGTCTATGTGTTTAGCTGCTTTGAGGGCGCAATGGGGTTTGAATATATTCAGACGTCTCATGCGCCAACAGGTTTCATCAGGCAGTGTTGGCTATTCCTGTACATACACCCGTTGCACTCGTGGCGATATGCTTGTCAGTATCTCATAGGGGATGGTATGGCATGCATCGCTCAGTTGTGTGACTGGCAGGTCGTTTCCGAAGATGACAGCCTGATCGCCTTCGCTGCACGGTATTCCAGTAACATCAATCATGCACACATCCATACATATATTACCCACGTATGGAGCTTTGTGTCCTCCCACCATGCAATAGCAGTTTCCGTTTCCCAGCTGTCGGTTCAGTCCGTCGGCATATCCTATAGGTATTGCAGCAATCCTGCTGTCGCGAGCCACTGTTCCGCGTCGGCTGTAGCCTATGGTGTCGCCTGCGGGCACATCGCGTATTTGCAGTATTGTGGTCTTGAGCGTAGCCACATTGTTTATTATTTTGTTATTTCTCGGATTTATGCCATACAGTCCGAGGCCGAGTCGCACCATGTCGAGTTGGTATTTCGGGAAGTGTTCTATGGCAGCCGAGTTGCATATATGTCGCAGTATTTTGTGGTTGTATGCAGCCTGTAGTTGGTTTGATGCGTTCTCGAACAATGCGAACTGTCGTCGTGAGAAGTCGTCGAACTGGTCGTCATCGCTTCCGGCAAAATGGCTGAACACAGAGCATGGCACCAGTGCCGACTGTCTCGACAGCCTCATGATGAGTTGTTCGATGTCGGTCTCGGGGTTGAATCCGAGTCGGTGCATGCCGGTATCGAGTTTTATGTGGATTGGGAAGTTGGTGATTCCTTCTTTCTCGGCAGCGTAGATTAGTGCCTCGAGCAGTTGGAAGCTGTAGACTTCGGGTTCGAGACGGTAGTCGAACAGTGTCTTGAACGATGTCATCTCTGGGTTCATGACTATGATGTTGGCGGTGATTCCGCCGCGGCGCAGTTCGGCTCCCTCGTCGGCTACGGCCACTGCCAGGTAGTCCACTCCTTGGTCTTGGAGGGTCTTGCTGGTCTCGAGTGCTCCGATGCCGTAAGCCGATGCTTTCACCATGCACACTATCTTGGTTTCGGGCTGCAGGAATGCCTTGTAGTAGTGCAGGTTGTCTATCAATGCGTTGAGGTTCACCTCGAGTATTGTTTGGTGCACTTTCAGCGTGAGCAGGTCTGACAGCCGGTCGAAGTGGTATTGTCGTGCGCCCTTTATGAGTATGAACTCGTCGGCCAGGTGTGTGAACTGTTCGCTTTGTATGAGTTCATCGGTGGTACGGAAGAAGTGGCTTTCCATCTTGAAGTATCCGGCACACGACATGATTTCGTTGCCCACTCCTATGATTTTATCTATTCCTCGGCTTTCGGCCATGTGTGCCACTCGTGCATACAGCGTGCGTGGTGCTTCTCCGCTTTGCAGTATGTCGCTCAGGATGAGTGTGCGTCGTCCTGACGGGGTTTCAGGGCGTCGGCTCATGAAGTCGAGTGCTATGTCGAGCGAGTGTATGTCGGAGTTGTAGGTGTCGTTGATGAGTGTGCAGCCGTTGATGCCGTCTTTCACTTCCAGTCGCATGGCCACCGGTTCGAGCGTTGACATGCGGCGGCAGATGGTGTCTATGTCGATTTTGTTGCCGAGGCTTGCACATGTTGCCAGACACACAACGGAGTTCTCTATGGCGGCATTGTCGATGAATGGTATTGTGTATTGTCCTGTGTGTCCGTCGAGGTTGAAGGTTATGGTTGCCGTGCTGCCGTGTTTCTCGACGCTGCGCACCATGGGCCAGCATTTCACTTTGTCTTTCACCTCCTGGCGTGCCACCTTGCAGATGAATTCGTCTTGCAGGTTGATGACTGCTGTCTCGCAGTCTTTGAAGAGTTTCAGTTTCTCGTCACACTTGCCTTCGCGTGTGAAGAAGTTTTCCTGATGTGCCTCGCCTATGTTGGTTATTACGCTTATTGTGGGTCGAATCATGCGGTTGAGGTTGTCCATCTCGTTTGGGTTGGATATTCCTGCTTCGATTATTGCCATGTCGTTATGGTTGTTGAGCAGCCATAGCGAAAGTGGCACTCCCACTTGTGAGTTGTAGCTTCGCGGCGAGCGGCACACGTTGTAGTCGGGTGACAGGAGCTGATATAGCCACTCTTTCACAGTGGTTTTTCCGTTGCTTCCGGTTATTGCCACTACTGGTATGTCGAACTGGCGGCGGTGGTATGCAGCGAGGGTTTGCAGTGCCTGCAGTGTGTCGTGCACGAGCAGGAAATTGCTGTCGGGCAGGCTGTCAGTGTTTGGCGGCATGGTGCTTACCACGAAGTTGCGTACTCCGCGTTTGTGCAGTTCTGCTATGTATCGGTGTCCGTCGTTGCGGTTGGTGCGTATAGCGAAGAATAGTGTCTCGGCTGGGAAGCAGAGAGAGCGGCTGTCTATGAGCAGCCAGTTGATGAGTGCGTCGTCGGCTCCGTGGCGGTCGGCACCCATGATGCGAGCTATGTCGCTAATTCTGTATTGCATATTTCAGTTGTTTTATTCTTTGTTCAGTAGCTGATTTCAGTGTTTGATATTCGGGGTTTCCGGCATCGAGCGGCCTGTGTGCCAGGGTTCGGTTCAGTTTCTCGAATTCATGGACGAGGGCCAATGTGTGTTTGCTGCAGTATGTGGCCGAGAATCGTTGCCAGATGTATTCCACGGCCATGGGCGATGGGTGCAGCATGTCGTCGGCATAGAACCGGTAGTCGCGCAGTTCGTCCATCATGATTTCGTAGGCTGGGAAGTATGCCACGTGGTCGGGATATCGGTTGCACAGGGTGTCGGCTGCCATGAGCAGTATTGCCTTGCTCAGTTGGTTGGCGTGCATGCCGTCGCTCTGGTGGCGTATTGGGCTCACGGTGAGCAGCAGTTTCTGGTTGCATGGCATTACATGGCGGTCTATATATCTGGCGTATGCGTCTACAATCTCGTCTACCGCGAGGCGTTGCCTGCTGAACAGCGTTGCTGGTTGTTTCTTGCAGTTGGCCACTATGCGTCCAGTTTCCCGAAGCCGATACACCCATGCTGTGCCGAAGGTCAGTATCAGCAGGTTGTAGCTCTCGGGCTGTGGCTGCTGGTCGGGCACTCGCTGGCTCCAGCGGCAGAATTCGTCGTCGGGGCGTGTCAGGGCGTCGAGTATCGACATGGGGTTGTAGAGTGCTCCCCACGGATTGACCGTTGCCTCGAAGCCGCCGGCAAGCATGCGCTGCCCTATGTTGTCGGTAAAACAAGAGCCCAGGAGCAGTATGCGGTTGGTGTGGACGATGCCGATATTGCCGGCTGTTGTTTCCACTTTAGTGCTGAATTCCACCTTTTCTGCGTCTTTTTTTTTATTTTATGGTTTGTCACTATGGCCGTTTCGGTTTTTTGTGTTAACTTTGACGGCACAAATCGATTTGCAAATGTAGTAAAAGTTATTCATATCATGAAACGGGACGAGATTTTTTTACAGATTCACGACAAAAAAAGCGGTGAAATACGTTTCATTCAGCTCCGCACGGTCAACGACTTGAACCATGCCATACGCGACGGATACACGAAAGACGTCATCAACATGTCGGAAATCATGATGGACAAGCGCATCGACCGCATTGCCGACACGATAGCCAACCGCGGCAATGTGAGGGTGGTGCTCATCAGCGGCCCGTCGTCGAGCGGCAAGACCACGTTCAGCAAACGCCTCTCGCTACACCTGCTGGCCAATCATCTGAAACCCTACCCCGTGTCGCTCGATGATTATTTCGTTGACCGCACACGCACTCCGATCGACGAAAACGGCGAGTATGACTATGAGTCGATTCATGCCGTCGACCTCGACCTGCTGCACCGACACATAGACATCCTGCTCAGCGGCGGCGAGGTTGAGTTGCCCCGCTACGACTTTGCCTCGGGCACAAGCCAGATGAGCGGGCACCGCCTGCACCTCGACGACGATATGATACTCATCTTCGAGGGCATACACGGCCTCAACCCCCTGCTCACCGATGCCATCGCCGACGAGGCAAAATACCGTGTCTACGTCTCGTCGCTGGCACCAATACAATGGGACGACGACTCGGCCGTGTCGCGCACAGACAGCCGCCTCATACGCCGCATACTGCGCGACTACCGCTACCGCGGAGCTTCGCCACAAGCCACCATAGACCGATGGCCCAGTGTGAGGCGAGGTGAAGACAAGTGGGTATTCCCCTTCCAGCAATATGCCGACACCGAGTTCAACAGTGTGCAGTTCTACGAGCTCTCGGTGCTGCGCAACAAGGTGCTGCCCATCCTGGCCGAAATCACCCCCGACCAACCGCAATACCCCACCAGCGACCGCCTGCGCCGGCTGCTGCTCAAGTTCAAGCCTATAGACGACTTCAGCCTGCTGCCACCAGTATCGCTGCTGAGAGAATTCATGGGCGGGAGCTCATTCAACTACTGACCCGCCACCAGCCACCGGCATACACAGAAAACAACGACGATATCCTCTGGCAAGCCGCGAGGATATCCTCAACAAGCCGCGAGGATATCCTCAACAAGCCGCGAGGATATCCTCAACAGGCTGCGAGGATATCCTCACAAAAACGGCATCGGCAAACCACAGTTGCTCTGCCAAGGCATCGTGATATGGCAAAAGCAGAGAAAAAGCAGCCTGCAGGCAAAAAAACAAGTTCCCCCTGCCATCAGTTTACCGATTATTTTGTAAATTTGCCGAAGTAAATCAAACCACATGCAACTCAAACCAAAGAAACGTGTGCGCACGCGCCTGCAGCAGCAGAAAGACCATGCCATGAACATCTTCCTGCTGAAGATTGCCATCGTGGCAGTCAGCACAGCACTCATAGCCTACTTCCTGCCGCGAACCGGCGGATTCAACTACTCCTACGAGCTGGGGCAGCCATGGCGCTACGGCACCATCATCTCGACCCAGAAATTCAATATCCAGATGAGCGACTCCGCCATCAGCCAGCGGAGCGACAGCCTGGCCCGCCACTTCATGCCCTACTTCACCCACCTCACCGCTGTGGAGCAGACGGTGAAAGCCGACATGCTTGCCCTCGATGGCGACGAAACCCTGAAGCGCCACGTGGTGAACATGCTCGACAGCGTCTACAGCCGCGGAGTGATGAGCGGTGCCGACCGCGACAGCCTGAGCGAGGCCGGAACCACATTCATAAGGATAATACACGGCAACGAAGCACAAGTGGTGCCGCTGAGCCGCATCATGTCGACACACGAGGCATACCAATACATAACCCATGCCGACAGCCGCTACACACCATCAGACATAAGCCACCTGAACATAAACACCGTGCTGCGCGAAAACCTGGAGTACGACTACGCCAAGTCGGCTGCCGAACTGCAAGCCGAGACCGAGGCCATGTCATCAAGCCTGGGATTCGTGAGAGTGAACGAAAAGATAGTAGACCGCGGCGAACTCATCACCGAAGACATCTTCCAGAAACTGCGCTCCTATGAAACCATCATAAACCGCAAGGCCGAAGAAAACGGCACCTCGGGACTCATGCTCTGGGGACAGATAGGACTGGTGGCAATAATCATAACACTACTCGTGACATACCTCGCAGTGTTCCGTGCCGACTACCTCGAAAACCCACGCAGCGCAATACTCCTCTTCTCACTCATCACACTGTTCACGGTCATTGCATCGACCATGGTGAGCCACCACTTCTTCCACGTCTACCTGCTGCCGTGCAGCATGGTGCCAGTCATCATCAGAGTATTCATGGACTCACGCACCGCATACGTCTTCCACACAGGCATGATACTGCTCATATCACTATCGCTCAACAACCCCTATGACTTCGTCTTGTTCAACCTCGTGGCAGGACTCGTGGTGGTGCTCAACCTCAGAGAACTGACCCAACGCTCACAAATCATACACACATCAATCGTAGCCACACTGGCATACTGCACACTCTACATCTGCCACGAATTCAGCATCGGAGCCGAAGTGGCCGACCTCGAACGCAGCATATTCATATACTTCTGCATAAGCGGACTGCTCCTGCTCTTCACCTACCCCCTGTTCTGGGTCATGGAGAAAGTCTTCGGATTTGTGAGCGACGTGACCCTCGTCGAACTATCCAACATCAACCACCCACTGCTGCAAAAGATGTCGGAAGAAGCACCAGGCACATTCCAACACTCCATGCAAGTGGCCAACCTCGCCACCGAAGTGGCAAAACGCATACACGCCAAGTCACAACTGGTGAGGACCGGAGCACTCTACCACGACATAGGCAAGATGGAACGCCCCGTCTTCTTCACCGAAAACCAAGCCGGAGGCAATCCCCACAAACACCTCAGCCCCATGAAGAGCGCCGAAGTGATAATAGCCCACGTGGAGCGAGGCATAGCCCTGGCCGACAAATACAACCTGCCCGAGCAAATCAAGGGATTCATACGCACGCACCACGGCACAGGCAAGACCATGTACTTCCTCGTGACCTACAAGAACGAGCACCCCGACGAAGAGGTCGACGAGACACTCTTCCAGTATCCCGGACCCAACCCCTCAACCAAGGAGGAAGCCATACTCATGATGGCCGATACCGTCGAGGCAGCATCGAGAAGCCTGGGCGAATACACCGAGGAAGCAATAGGCAACCTGGTCGACAAACTGGTCGACAGTCAGGTGAGCGAAGGATTCTTCAAGCAATGCCCCATCACATTCAAAGACATAGCAGACGCAAAGGAAGTAATGAAAGAACGACTCAAGATAATGTACCACACCCGTATATCATACCCCGAACTCAACAAAACCGCCGACGAAGACAATAAAAAACAAAATAATCAGTTAAACTAAATGATGGGTAGACGAAAGATCATAGCAACCGCCATGCTGCTCGCCTCAGCAGTAGCAGCACACGCGCAGTGGGATGTGCAGTTCAGCGACTTCACAACCCTCAGGTCGTTCTATAACCCAGCCATATCAGGAACCGACGGACTGCTCAACGTGGCAGCTGCATACTCAATACAAATGTCGGGATACGAACACGCACCCGTAACCATGTATGCCGGAGCAGACATACCAATATACATACTAAGCCCACGCCACGGAGCCGGACTCAGCTTCATGAACGACCAAATCGGCATATTCAAGACCCAACGCATGGCACTGCAATATGCCTACAACACAAAACTCGGAGAAAAGGGACGACTCGCAATCGGAGCACAAGCAGCCATGATGAACGAAACAATCGACCCCTCAGACATGATACTAAACGACCAGAACGACCCCGCATTCCCATCATCGTCGACCGAGGGCGAGAGTGTAGACTTCGGAGCCGGAATATACTACTACCACCCACGACTCTGGCTCGCACTCTCAAGCATACACCTCACCGCGCCAACACTAAATATGGGAGAAAAATACGAAATCAGCATCTCGCGCATGTATTATTTTATGGCCGGAGGCAATATAAAATTAAAAAATACGTTATTATCATTACACCCAGCCGTCATGGTGCAGACCGACATGCAATCGTGGCGCGAAGACATACAATGCAAACTGGCATACGAGTATGAAGGACGCAAGTTCTACGCCGGAGTAGGCTACAGCCCCAACATATCGGTCACCGCAATGATTGGCGGAAACTTCCACGGCATACAACTCGGATACTCATATCAGATGTACACCGCAGGAGTGGGAATACAAAACGGAGCACACGAACTCGTATTCAGATACCAAACCGACCTCGACCTCTTCCGCAAAGGCAAAAACCTGCACAAGAGCGCCAGGTTCCTGTAGAGACGAAGAAACGAAGAACGGCAGATTTTTCAATTCTTCAATATTTCAGTTATATATAAACCAACTCGAATATAAAAACAATAGAGAATATATGAGAAAAGGATTTTTAGCTGCGGGCACACTCGCCATTGCCATCACGGTGGCATCGTGCATGGGCTCGCGAGGCGCATCCGAAGCCAACGGAGGTGAAGTGACAGGAGTGGGAGGCTCGGCAATATCCGAACCAGCACCATACGGAATGGTACTCGTCAAGCGAGGCTCGCTCAAGATGGGAACCAGCGACACCGACAGCCTGTGGGGCAAGCAAATGCCCGAACGTGAAATATCGGTCGACGCATTCTGGATGGACGAGACAGAAGTAAGCAACGCTAAGTACAGACAATTCGTGCAGTGGGTACGCGACTCCATCCTGCGCGAAAGACTGGCTGATGCCGGATACGATGAGTACAGAATAGAGGAAGACCGAAACGGAGACCCAGTGACACCACACCTCAACTGGGCAAAGGCACTGCCATGGCGCAACCCCGACGAAGAAGAAGAGGAGATACTCAACAGCGTATACACCTACCACCCGTTCGACGGCACCAAGATGCTCGATGCCAGTCAGATGAACTACCGCTACGAAACATTCGACTACACCATGGCGGCACAACGCAAATACCGACTCAACCCCGCCGAACGTAACCTCAACACCGACGTGGCTGTCAACGAAAACGAAGTGGTCATGATATCAAAAGACACCGCATACATCGACGACGAGGGACGAATCATCCGACAGACACTCACACGCCCACTATCGAGCATGTGGGACTTCGTCAACACCTACATCGTAAACATCTACCCCGACACCACCTGCTGGGTCAACGACTTCCAAAACGCAGAGAACGAAATATACATGCGCCTCTACTTCTCACACCCCAATTACAATGAATACCCTGTAGTGGGAGTGAACTGGGAACAAGCCAACGCATACTGCAACTGGCGCACCGACTACCTCATGCGTGGACTGGGCGGAAGTGCCAAGTTCGTACAGCGCTATCGACTGCCGACCGAGGCAGAATGGGAATATGCAGCACGCGGCCGAGACGGCAACGAACTGCCATGGGAGAACCCCGACGTGAAGAGCGACAAGGGATGCTTCTACGCCAACTTCAAGCCCGACCGCGGCAACTACACCATGGACGGCAACCTCATCACATCGAAAGTAGGCATCTATTCGCCAAACTCCAACGGCCTGTACGACATGGCAGGCAACGTGGCTGAATGGACATCGACCGTTTATACCGAAGCAGGAATCCTGTCGATGAGCGACATGAACCCGACCTTGAAATACAACGCAGCACTCGAAGACCCATACGCACTGAAAAAGAAATCGGTGCGCGGAGGTTCGTGGAAAGACCCCGAGAGCTTCATCAAGTCGGCATGGCGTTCATACGAATACCAGAACGTGGGACGCTCGTTCGTCGGATTCCGATGCGTACGTACACAAGTGGGCACCGCAAGCAAACAGAAGAAATAAACACAAACACACAATCATATAAACACACAACAGATTGTAAAAACCCATAGAAAAGCAATGGCAAAGAACAATATCATATCAAAGATGCAGACCTGGATGGACAGCCGCACAGGTCAGCAATTCCTGAACTACGCATATAGCTGGGGTGCATCAATCGTGATTCTCGGTGCACTGTTCAAGATAACCCACATCAAGGGAGCCGACTTCATGCTCTTCCTCGGAATGGGCACAGAGGTCATCGTGTTCTTCCTCGCAGGTTTCGAACGCCTCTACGACGACGATGGAAAAGAAGAAACGACAGCCGACACAGCCACAGGCGAACCAGCCACAACCGCCACAGGCGAGCCAGCCACAACCGCTATAGGCGGTGGAACCGTCGTGGTAGGAGGTGGCGTTCCAGGTGGCGGCACAATCATCATCGGCGGTGGTGGCAGTGCACAACCAGCAACCGAAGGACAAGTGGCAGCCATCGCATCTCAGCCGGCAGCCGAAGGTGGAAACATCGATGCAGCACAACTGGCAGGAGCTATTGCAGGCTCACCAATCATGTCACCGCAATTTGCAGGCATGTGCCCCGAGATGCAGGAAGCCACACAGACCTACGTAGACCAGCTCAAGGAACTGACCGACATCCTGCAGAAGGTGGCAGAGCAGTCGGCACGACTCACCCGCGACTCGGAAGAGATGGAGACCATGAACCGCACACTCACCAGCATCAACCGCTTCTACGAGATGCAGCTGCGTAGCGTGAGCGTACAAAGTGCAACTGTAGATGATGTCAATGCACAGACGCGCCGACTGGCCGAGCAGCTTGAAGAACTCAATCAGGTGTATTCGCGCATGGTTGAGGCCCTCAAAGTAAACATGGTGAACAAAGCGTAAAACTCAAAACACGCAAGCCAAATGGATAGTATAGACCAAATGTCATGTATTGACAACATTCTGCTATTCATTATTCATTATTAATTATTCATTATTAACATGGCTATAAAGAAAAGAAGACAATCACCGCGTCAGAAGATGATCAACCTGATGTATCTGGTGCTGATGGCAATGCTTGCATTGAACGTCAGTTCGGATGTACTGAAAGGTTTCTCGCTTGTGAACGATGGTTTGACTAAAAGTAAAGACAATGTCTCGCTGCAAAACGAGGCTATATATAAGACCCTGGAGGAGGCCATGCAGCAGAATCCGGAGAAGACCCGCGAGTGGTACAACCGCGCTCAGGCGGTGAAGGCCATGTCCGACTCGCTCTATCAGTTTGCCGAAGACCTGAAATGGGAAATCGTGCGTGAGGCCGACGGAGCCGATGGCGACATCAACAACATACGCGGACAGGAGAACCTCGAAGCTGCCACATACGTCATGCTGGCTCCTGGTGTAGGTAAGGGCGGAAGACTCTTCAATGCAATCAATGCCTATCGCGACAGCATCACATCGATGCTCACCGACGAGCGTCAGAAGGAACTCATTGCTGCCAACCTCTCGACCGATGTGCCCGAGAAGGGACGTCTGCAAGGCAAGAACTGGCAGGAATACATGTTTGAGAACAATCCCGTGGCTGCATCGGTCACATTGCTCACCAAACTGCAGAACGACGTGCGCAGTGCTGAGGGTGAGGTGCTGCACCGCCTTGTATCGAATATCGACATCAAGGATGTGCGTGTAAACGAAATCAACGCCTACGTCATACCTACATCACAAACCGTGGTGCGTGGCGGAAAGTTCTCGGCACAAATCATCATGGCCGCAGTCGATACCACCCAGCGTCCCGACATCTACATCAACAACACGTTGCTGCAGTCGTCGAACGGACGTTATGAAACCATCTGCAACTCTACAGGCGACTTCACCCTGCGCGGCTACCTCATGATGAAGAACGGAAACGGCGAGGTGATACGTCGTGAGTTCACGCAGCCATACACCGTAGTCGAACCGACTGCAACCGTGTCGGCCACGATGATGAACATGCTCTATGCCGGTTATCAGAACCCTATCAGTGTCAGTGTGCCTGGTGTGCCGACCAACAAAGTGACTGCATCGATGACCGGCGGCACACTCACCAAGAAAAGCGATGGCGAGTATATAGCCACTCCGTCGAAGGTGGGCGAAGACGTAGTCATCACCGTCACAGCCGAGAACGAAGGACGCCAGCAGGAGATGGGCAAGTTCACTTTCCATGTGCGCAAACTGCCCGACCCTACTGCTTACATTTCATATACCGACGATAAGGGCAACCCCATCCGCTACAAAGGTGGTATGCCGCTGAGCAAGACCGCATTGCTCAGTGCCGGAGGTATCAGTGCTGCTATCGACGACGGTCTGCTCGACATCCAGTTCCGTGTCGTGGCATTCGAGACCACATTCTTCGACAACATGGGTAACGTGCTGCCCGAAGTATCTAAAAACGATAAGTTCACCGACCGTCAAGTTGATATGTTCCGACGTCTGGCACGTGGCAAACGCTTCTATATATCGCGTGTTCATGCCATCGGTCCCGACGGCATCGAGCGCACATTGCCAAGTTCGATGGAAGTGATATTGAATTGATGTATATATACACGAAAAATAACAGAGATATGACTATACATAAGTATTTATTGATATCAGCATTGATGCTGGGATGCACACAGCTGAGTGCACAGCCGGCACAGAGCAGGGTTCAGAACAACCAGACACGTACCACCACCGGCACTGCAACACGTACCACTGGTACCACCACCGGCACTGCAACACGTACCACTGGTACCACCACCGGCACTGCAACACGTACTACTGGTACCACCACACGTACCACTACAGCTAACCGCAATGCTGCAGCGCAGCAGACTCCGAGTCGTGCCAGCCTTATGTTCCCAACAACAGTGGAGCAGCCGGCCGATGCCAGCTGGCGACGCGACATCTATCGCGAGCTCGACCTCACGAAGGATGAGAATGCAGCACTCTACTATCCTGTAGAGCCGATGGCCAACGGACAGGTGAACCTCTTCACCCTGCTGTTCCAACTGCTCAACACTGGCAAGATTCCTGCTTATACCTACGACCCGTCAGGTCTGGAGAACTTCAATCAGGACAACCGTATGCACTTCAAAGACATGCTCGACCGCTTTGAAATACCATACGAGGTCAATGGCAACAGCATCAAGGTAGAGCCTGTCGATGTGCCGTCGGCCGAGGTTTTGAGCTATTTTGTGAAGGAAAGCAGCTACTACGACCAGCACACTGCCACCTACCACAGCCGCGTTACGGCCATCTGTCCTGTAATGCACCGAGCTGGCAACGTAATCGACTTCAACAGCCCGGGCTTTGCATCAGACGTACAGAAGAACCCGCTCTTCTGGGTGAAGATCGAAGACATCGAGACCTACCTCTCGCAGCACGAGGTGATGACCAGCAACATCAACAACGCAGCTACAATGTCTTTGGCCGACTTCTTCGCTACCAACAAGTATAAAGGCACCATCTACATGACAGCCAACATGCAGGGCAAGTCGCTCATCCAGGAAGCCGGCAGCGACACCGCACTGGTTGCAGCACAGAAGAAGATAGAGAAAGAGATGGTCGACTTCGAGCAACATATATGGCATGCGCCGGTCGATTCGGCCGAGTTGGCACGCAAAGACTCCATAGCTGCTGCCGAGCAAGCTGCGAAGAAAGCAAAGAAGTCCACGTCGACATCGAGCCGCACCTCCGCACGTGCCTCGAAGAGTGAGAAGTCGTCAAGCTCCGGCAGTAGCAGTTCGGGCAGCAGTGCACCACGCGTATCTGTACGCCGCGAACGCCATTGATGGATAAACGACGAAAAGACGACGAAGGACGAACAACGAAAAACAAACGCCCCACCTATGATAACCAAATGTAAGGAATGCGGGCACATAGTGTCCGACAAAGCAATAGTATGCCCAGAGTGTGGCTGCCCCCTGAACGGGCAGACACACTCTGACGTATATACACCATCCCCGCCCAGGCAACAGCCACCCGAATCTGTTTCCGAGTCGGAGCACAACCACAGCGAGCAAACCCGTGGCGAGCAACCAAAAAGCGAGCAAACCAAGAGCGAGCAGGAGCCCTATCAGTACAAGTACCACTACAAGCCCAACAAGAACAAGGGTTGCTGGGGTTGCTTCTTTGCTGTGCTCATCGTGTTCCTGCTGCTGCTTGTAGCTTTAGGTGCACTTGTCTTCGGGTGTGTAGATTATGTTGTGAACTATACTACTTCTTCCGACTTCACCACCGCTATCGACGATTTCATCGATGAAAATGACACAGACGATGCATACGACTACACCGATGCCGACGCGCCCGACGAGCAAGCCGAAGTGAGCGATGAAGAAGCCGAAAACCCCGATGAAACCGCGGAAATAGCAGAAGAACCCACAGCTACACTTCATGGTTACATCGGTGGAACCACATACAACATCACTATGACACTCTTCATCGACAACGAGGGCAACGTGTCGGGTCAATACTTCTACAACAACCAAGGAGCCACCACTGCCACACAACTGCTGGGCAACTACCAAGAGCCCTACCTCACCGTCTACGAATCGATGACCGGCAACACCGACCAAGCACCCTACTTCGAAGGAAAATACGATGGCGAGACATACAACGGCAGCTACACCAACAGCCGAGGCGAAGAGTACGCATTTGTGTTGAAGATTGAAGATTAGCATCCGCCATTCATTATCCATTATTCATTAAATCAAGTTCCCGCTATTCATTATTCATTAAATACAAGCCAAAACCCATAAGCAAGAGACCACCTATATTATCCGTCATCCCGACGAAGACAAGACGGGGAGGTTCGATGGTATAGAGACCGGATGGCTATTATATATTATTGATTATATATTATATATTTCATTTATATTTATTGAAATGAGCGACGGAAATTTCAACAGGGCACTACTGCCTAAAAACGAGCTGGCAGCAGGCATCCGTGCCGGAAAAGCACAGATGCGCACACGTGCCGAACAAGCTTTCATAAAAACCATAAGCGAACATCTTCCACACCTCAGCGACGAAGAACAGCAGGCGTTGCACAACGCTTTCATGCAACATCTGCGCACCACATAAAACCTGATGACCCACCAGGGTTAAAACGAGGATATCCTCACAAGGCGTTGACGATATCCTCACAAGGCGTTGACGATATCCTCGCAAGGCGTTGACGATATCCTCGCGACCCGTTGAGGATATCCTCACAAATACAGACAACACCGAATATAGAAACATATAAAAAGCAAGAAACAGCAATGAAGACAGCATTTTGCATCCTGCTGACGATGACATCGCTTGCCATCAGTGCTCAAAAAACCATCAGTGTGGACGGCCCTACAGTGAAGGGAGAAGTTCACAGTGTAGACCTCACACAAGTGGATTGGCAACAGATGAACGACATGATGCGAGCCGCAGAGGGAAAGCGTCGAAACTA
This sequence comes from Bacteroidaceae bacterium, assembly GCA_017480685.1. Taxonomy (GTDB): domain Bacteria; phylum Bacteroidota; class Bacteroidia; order Bacteroidales; family Bacteroidaceae; genus Colivivens. The sequence continues at coordinate 32,298 of JAFUSD010000041.1, read as the reverse complement.
CAATACTTCAACACCCGACCTGACCATGAGCCACCGCTGGATTGACCGCATACACAACCTGCCCGACTACCTGGTGCAATTCTACAACCGCTATGGAACTGCCGTGCAGAAGGTGCTCGACGGCGGCGAGAACTACCTGTCGGACCCTACGTTGGGGCTATACATCGAAGACCTCGGTAACTATAACACCGTGGTGACCACATTCAGCGGCACAATCGACTTCACATTCCCGACCGATGCCACATACGAGCAAATCGATCAGATTACCTACAACCTGATTGACAATCAGTGCAACAAAAACTGGAACGAGGCCGACTGCTTCATGTCGTACCTCATTCTATGCCTCACCTACGACTACCCCGAAGCCTTCTGGCTCGACAGCTACTTCCGCTGGCAACACCTGTGGAACTACCGCTACAACTACGACACATCGGCAGGCAAGGGCTGGGTGACATATACCCAAACGATATATTTCACACTGAAAGACACCGACTTCGACTATCGTCGCAACGAGTTCAACACTCAGGAAAAGGTGACGAACGGAGTGGAGGAATATAAGCAACGCATCGACAACATCGTGCAGAACTGCCCTGCAGGTTCGCGCTACGACAAGATTGTGTACTTCAACGACTGGCTTACCAAACACAACAGCTACAACACCCTCTATGGCCACTCAAACAATGTGCCCACCATAGCATGGAGCCCTATGAGTGCACTGCGCGGCACCACAGGCACTATAGGTCCTGTGTGCGAAGGCTACGCACGTGCCTTCAAGGTGCTGTGCGACCAAACGGGCATTCCCTGCATCCTGGCTGTGGGCAACGCAAAAGACTTTGCACTCTCGCCAGGCGAGTCGCACATGTGGAACGAAGTAGAGATGGAAAACGGCTCGTGGTATGCTGTAGACTGCACTTGGAACGACCCCATCGACCAACTGAACCGCAAACAGTCGGGACAGGAGAACCACAACTGGTTGCTACTTGGTAAAGACGATATAGTGGGAGGTGGCGGATTCACCTTCGCGCAATCGCATCCCACAAGCATCACATGGGACACCAACCCCACATACGAAAGCCAGTGGGACTACTCGGTCATCTCCTTCATTGCCAACCAACACTACGACGTGGCAAGCAGTATAAACGATATCACCACCAACTCTGTAATATCAAGCCCTGCATACGACGCAGGTGGCCGCTACATCGGCACCATCGAAACACTTCCTGTTTCACAAAAGAACCAACTGCTGATAGTAGGCGGACGCAAAGTATTGATACCGTGACACGGGGTGCTGATACCGTGACACGGGGTGCTGATACCATGACACGGGGTGCTGATACTTTGACGCAAGGTGCTGATACTTTGACGCAAGGTGTTTATGCAATAATCCTCACTTCTCAAACTTCAAGTCCTCGACATGTGAGCCTACGAACATAGGCACCATGTCGGCCGTGGCATACCATCCTGGCTTGCCTTCCATCGTGTCGTAGATGGTGCGTCCGTTTATCTTCAGCCCTTCAAACTTGATGTTCTTCACCTTGTGCTGTGCATCATATCCGGTGATGACCGACATCTGCGGCAGCTGGCCATAATAGCGTATGTTGCGGAAGGTGACGTTCTCCACCCCGGCACCCGGTGCGGTGCAATACTTCTGGTTCCATCCCACCTTCACTTGCAGGATGCAGCCTTGGCGTATCTGCTCAATGCGTATGTTGTCGAACGTGACATCCTTCACGTAGTTGCCGTCGCCGCAGTTGATGGCCAGGCATCCCTGATAATCCACCTGCTCCTCGCTCTGGCACAGTATGTCAATGTTGTCGTAAGTCAGCCCCACGATGCTGTCGCCACGTTCCGGATTTCCGTGTAAGCCTATGAATATAGGGTGAGCCACGTCGGCCCACAGGGTCGAGTTGGTCATGCGAATGTTGCGTACATCGCCGTAGAACCCTTTGCGTGTAGCGTAGGCAGTGGTGCAGTCGTCGCTGTTGCGGCAGAACACACGGTCATACAACACATTGCTCGATGCAAACACGTTGAGGCCGTCGCCCCAGCTGGGGTGTGATATCGAGCGCACATCGTGCAGCTTCACTCCGTCGCTTCCGCCCACAGGACAGGTGTTGACCACAAGTCCGTCGATAACCACGTTTTTCGACCTATATACGTGACATCCCTCGTAGCCACGCTCGGGGCGTGCTATGCCTCGACCCAGTATGCTCACATTCTCTGCATCGTCGATTGCAAATGTGGTGGTGAAGTAGCTTCCACCCTCCAGATATATCGTGGTGTTCGATTTCACACGTATCGTATCGCCTTTATAAAGTCCAGGCCCGTAGTAGCTGAACTCGCGTCCCATGCGTCCAGCCTCTTTCCTTGCCTCGTCGGCACTGACGGCAGGAGCCGATGTGAAGAGCAGCAGGTTGTTCTGTATGTCGCCGTCAAGTTCCACGCTCACGTTCTCGGGTTGGAACAGTATGAACTGCACGGTCGAGTCGTTCTGCACGTTGGCTATCGTGCCACGGTAGTCGGGGCGTATGCGTGCCGTCTTAAACTTCTTCGTCTTGCTCACCACGCGCACAAACACATCGCCCGTAAAGTCGAACATGGCGTAGGATATCTCTGTCACCCTGTGGCCGCCCTCCGGCGTGGGTGCATTCACCTTGGCCATATACGTGTCGATGCGTGTCCATTCCTTCTCTCCGCGCGGTTGCACAAAGACCTCGTAGTCGTGTTTCAGCGGTGCCCCCTCGGGTGCCTTGTATGTAAACACGCGGTGCAGGCGCGGGCTTTCCTTCACCCCCTTCAGCTGGAATGTCCTCGATTCGATGTTCACGTTCACCTCGCCTCGCTTCTCGGCCTTTGCCTGTTCGGCCAGTAGTCGCTTGGTGTAAGGCATCTTCAGTCCCTTGCGGCCAACATAGTGGCGGTAGGGTTGGTCGTATATCTCCCATATCCGTCCGCGTCCCATCTCGCCCGGAGATGTCCAGCCAGAGTAGAGTCCGGTGCAGTCGGTCCATGTCTCGAATGGCACGTCATATCCCATGTTGTATCGGGCAGAGTATTCGATGCCGGCCATCAGTCGGTTGTCGAGTGCTCCCCACAGGTCGTCGCCCTGTTCCCATGCCATCTCACATATATCGCACATCATGCCAAGCCCCAGCTGGGCGTGGTTTTGGTCGCGTCCCGTCTCCTGACACTGACCCGTGGCACTGACGTAACGTGGCAACGCACCGTTGTCGTTGGCATGGAGGTAGTAGTCGATTGATGCGTCATACAACTTCTTGTCGTCGAGCAATATGCCACATGCCATGCGCAGGCGGTTGACTATAGCACCCCAGTTGCCGTTAGCATAAGGGCTGTCAGCATCGAATTTCTCAATCATCGGCAGCAACGCACGTCGCACCATCACGTCCCACTCGTCGGTACGATTGTCGCGCAGCAACGTCATGGCCCTCACCAGGTTATAACACTGAATGGCACATAGCGGTGCATCGTGTCCGTCGAGCCGCTTGAGTGTCGAGGCATACGCATTGATTATCGTCAGTGCTTCGGCCTTCTTGCCTTCCTTCGCAAAGTTGAGCGCAGCCAGCATGTCGCGTTCGCTGCCGCTCTTGCTGCGGGCAAATTCACCGTCGCGGGCCACCACCTCGTAGGGTCCTGCCATCCTGTACTCCGTCTGTGCCCACAGGCTTGCAGCCACAAATTGGGCAAACACTATAATCCAGAATCTGTAAGTATTCATAGTCCTTCAATGTCTTTTTATTCAACTTTCGCTGTGTTCCACACCCCTGTAGAGGGCGTTTTCTGCCTGCAAAATTAGTGTTTTTCATGAAATATATGTATCTTTGCACCGTGTTTTTCACCAAACAAAGACGAAATAACTATGAAACGAATTGCATTTTCACTCCTCTGCACGCTTTTAGCAGCCAACATATACAGTCAGACGTTCGATGTAGATAAGCAGCTCGACTACTGCCACCATCAGGTGATGAAGTCGTTGCAACAGCTCCGGCCCTACGACTTCACACAAGAGCCGCGCAACATACTGGCCGGTCAGCACAGGTGGAACTGCCGCAGGGCGGTGGCCGAGGAATGGTGTTCGGGTTTCTGGCCAGGCATACTGTGGATGGATTACAGCTATTCACACTCGGCCGAAGTGCTACATGCCGCCAAGGGATATACCGAAGTGCTGAAGCCGCTGGCCTACCAACCCATCTACGACCACGACCTCGGGTTCATCATGATTGGTTCGTTTGGTAAAGGACTGACATATAGCCCGATGCTATCCATCTACCGTCCCATCCTGCTTGCAGCTGCCGACAGTCTTGCAACACTCTACAACGCCAAGGCAGGCACCCTCCTCTCGTGGCCGCGACACGTGAAAGACTACGGAGGGCACAACACCATCATGGACAACATGATAAACCTCGACCTCCTCTTCTGGGCCGCAGCCAACGGAGGTTCGCCCCTGCTCCGTCAGATAGCCATCACTCATGCCACCACCACCATGCGCCACCACTTCCGTCCCGACGGTTCATCCTATCATGTGGCAGTATACGACACCCTCAGCGGACAGTTTCTGCGTGGACAGACCCATCAGGGATATGCCGACAGTTCCATGTGGTCGCGCGGACAGTCATGGGCCATCTACGGCTACACCATGGTGTATCGGTGGACCCGCGACCCGCTGTTCCTCCAGTTTGCACAGCGCGTGGCCGACATCTACCTTCTCCGCCTCCGTCAGACCAGCGACGACATGATACCACTATGGGATATGGACGACCCCCGCGGCCTGCAGGCACCCAAGGATGCCTCGGCAGCATGTGTCGTAGCATCGGCACTCATCGAACTGAGCACATACCTCGACAATGAAAGAAGACTTAATTCAGACGGCCAACCCGATACCGATAATAGCCATCATAACAACGGTTCCGCCCATCGTTATCGTCAGGCCGCCATCGATATGCTCGCCGACCTCAGCACCCCGCGCTATCAGAGCCGCGACCGCAACTCCGCCTTCCTACTACACTCCACCGGTCACCATCCAGCCGGTTCCGAAATCGATGCCAGCATCATCTATGCCGACTACTACTACCTCGAAGCCCTCCTCCGCCTCAAAGACCTGCAGCAACATCCTTAGTTTTTCTGACGTTTCTGACGTTATGACTTCTAATTCGCAAAACGAGGGATGTGTTCTTTTGTATGGTGGAATATGATTATCCTCGGTTTCACTCGACGATGCATTGTTTCGTGTGTTCGTTGCTGAATGAGGCACTGCATCTGGACGAGGATATCGTCGCGGGCTGTTGAGGATATCCTCGCGGGCTGTTGAGGATATCCTCGCGGGCTGTTGAGGATATCCTCGCGGGGCGTTGAGGATATCGTCGCAGATGATGAGGGCAAGGGATGTGGCGATGAGGGGTGCTTTGGGTGGGCGTTTGTTTTCTGAAAGATGTGGAGTGCTGATTGTTTCATTCTGCAAATTGCCTATGAGTGTGGCAGAGTTATGGGGGGTGGTTGTAATTATTTTGCTTTTCTTTATAAACGATTCACGATTATTTCGTATCTTTGCAGCCGCTTGTAATGATACATGACAATTTGTATTTTCAGGGTACTTGATGCCTGAAAGGTTACATGGTTTCATGTATATCAGGCATATCTAATCGTTGGTATTATGAATACGTTTATTAAATCTTTGGTCATCGCTATGGCGGTGAGTACTAATGTTATGGCGCAAGACAGACAGCTGTTTACAATTGACGACCTCATTCCCGGTGGAAAGACTTATTACAGCCTTGTGCCCGAGAATGCGTATTATACCTGGTGGGGCAATCAGCTCTTGAAGCAGGAGGTTGAACGGGTGATGAAGGTGGATGCCGACGGCAAGATGGATGTGTTGTTTTCGCTTGCCGACATCAATCGTTGGTTGCGTCTTGCTGGCAAGCGCGAGCTGAGGCATTTGTTGTATACCAAGTTTGTTTTTGCCGATAAAACCGAGGTATTGTTCGACTTGAACGACGAGCATGTAGCCGTGGATTGGACCTCGGGCGAGGTGAAATCGTATGGTGCTATCAAGGATGGCAGCGAGAATGCCGACTTCTGTGCTGCAAACGGCATGACGGCATTCACCGTAGCACACAATCTCTACCTGGCACACCCCGACGGAAAGGTTAGCTCACTGAGCCTCGACGGAAGCCTCGACCTGGTGTATGGCGAAAGCGTACACCGCAACGAGTTCGGCATCGAGAAGGGCACATTCTGGAGTCCGAAAGGACGGCGGCTGGCATTCTACCGCATGGACCAGTCGATGGTGACAACATATCCTCAGGTCGATGTATCGGCCCGGGTGGCAGAACTCGTGCCCGACAAGTACCCCATGGCTGGCATGACGAGCCACAAGGTGACGGTGGGAGTGTATGACACACAGACCCTGCGCACCATTTACCTCGATGCAGGCGACCCTACCGACCGCTATTTCACCAACATAGCATGGAGTCCCGACGAGGAATCGATATACATGATAGAGCTCAACCGCGACCAGAACCACGCACAGCTGGTGCAGTATGACGCCACGACGGGCAAGAAGGTGGCAGTGCTCTTCGACGAGCGCAACAGCAAATACGTGGAGCCGATGCACCCCATACAGTTCCTGCCGTGGGACGACACGAAGTTCATCTACCAAAGCAGGAAAGACGGCTACCTGCACATATACCTCTACAACACGAAGGGCGAACAACTGGCTCAACTGACTAAGGGCGAATGGGAGGTGATGAGCGTGGCAGGATTCAACACCAAGACGAAGAGCATAGTATATACCAGCAATGCCATACACCCGCTGCAGCAGAACATATTCAGCGTGGATATGCGCGGCCGCATCACGGGGCTCGACAACGGAGAGGGATGGCACAATGTGCAACTCTCTCAGAGCGGCTCGATGATGGTCGATACCTACTCGTCGCCTACCGTGGCACGCAACATCGACCTCACACCCACTCAGGGTAAAGGCAAGCCAGTGCGACTGCTCACCGCTGCCGAACCGTGGGACCGCTTCCGTGTGCCCGAGATGAAAGTGGGCAGCCTGAAGGCAGCCGACGGGGTGACCGACGTCTATTACCGCCTCATCCTGCCTACCGACTTCGACCCCACGAAGCGCTATCCGGCAGTCATCTACGTGTATGGTGGCCCACATGCCCACAACATCGACGCCTCGCGCCACTGGGGAGTGCGCGGATGGGACATCTGGATGGCACAGCAGGGATACGTGATGTTCTGCCTCGACAACCGCGGCAGCGAGCATCGAGGCCTGGCATTCGAGCAGGCCACATTCCGCCAGCTCGGGGTCGAGGAAATGAAAGACCAGATAAAGGGCGTGGAATACCTCAAGTCGCTACCATACGTCGATGCCGACCGCATAGGCGTACACGGCTGGAGCTTCGGCGGATTTATGACCACCAGCCTCATGACCACCTACCCCGAGACATTCAAGGTGGGAGTTGCAGGAGGTCCCGTCATCGACTGGAAATACTACGAAGTGATGTATGGCGAACGATATATGGACACCCCGCAGAGCAATCCCGAGGGCTATGCCAAGACTTCGCTCCTGGGCAAGGCAGGAAACCTGAAAGGACGCCTGCTCGTCATCTATGGAGGAAACGACAACACATGTGTGCCTCAACACACATTATCATTTATACGCGCATGTATCGACGCCGACACCTATCCCGACCTCTTCACCTATCCGGGCGACGAGCACAACATGATGGGTACCGACCGCATACACCTGCACAACAAAATAACACAATACTTTAACGACTATCTGAAATGAAACGAATACTCTTATTAGGCAGTGGCGGCCGCGAACATGCACTGGCATGGAAGATTGCGCAAAGCCCCAAGGTGGAGAAACTGTTTATAGCCCCAGGAAATGCAGGCACCCAGAGTGTTGGCGAAAATGTGGCGCTCAAGGCCGACGACTTCGACGGCATCCGCCGTTTTGTATTGGAAAACGGAGTGAACATGGTGGTGGTAGGCCCCGAAGACCCACTGGTGAAAGGCATCTACGACTACTTCAAGGCCGACAGCCAGCTGGCAGCAGTGCCGGTGATAGGGCCGTCGCGGGCAGGGGCGGTGCTCGAAGGGTCGAAAGAATTTGCCAAAGGATTCATGCAACGCCACGGCATACCTACTGCTGCCTACCGCAGTTTCGACGGCACCACCATCGACGAAGGACTCCGTTTCCTCGAAACCTTGCAACCACCATACGTGCTGAAAGCCGACGGGCTGTGTGCCGGTAAGGGTGTGCTCATCGTGCCTACACTCGACGAGGCAAAGCACGAACTCAAGGAAATGCTGGGCGGCATGTTCGGCCAAGCCAGTGCGAAAGTGGTGATAGAGCAGTTCCTGAGCGGAATAGAGTGTTCGGTATTTGTGATGACCGACGGCCGTCACTACAAGATACTGCCCGAAGCCAAAGACTACAAGCGCATAGGCGAAGGCGATACAGGACTGAACACCGGCGGAATGGGCTCGGTAAGCCCCGTGCCATTTGCCACGAAGGAGTGGATGCAGAAGGTGGAAGACCGCATCATACGCCCCACCGTTGAAGGCCTTGCAGCCGAAGGAATCGACTACAAAGGCTTCATCTTCTTCGGCCTCATCAATGTGGATGACAACCCCATGGTCATCGAGTACAACGTACGCATGGGCGACCCCGAGACGGAGAGTGTGATGCTGCGCATCAAGAGCGATATAGTCGACCTCTTCGACGGCATTGCTGAGGGCAACCTCGATGAGCGCATACTGGAAGCCGACCCACGCGCGGCTGTGTGTGTAATGCTCGTATCGGGCGGATACCCCGAGGCCTACAAGAAGGGATTCCCCATCACAGGCATCGACCGCGTGGAGGGCAGCATCGTGTTCCATGCCGGCACGGCAGTCACGGGCGGAGCAGTGGTCACAGCCGGCGGACGTGTCATAGCAGTCAGCTCATACGGCACCAACAAAGACGAGGCCCTGGCCAAGTCGTTTGCCGAAGCACAGAAGATAGAGTTTGAAGGCAAATACTTCCGTTCTGATATAGGCAAAGACCTATAATGGGATTTTTAGACTGACATGTTCAAGAATTTTCAGCATCGACTGGCCATCAGCCCCACATCGCTTCACACGGTGGTATTCATCATGATCGTGGCATGGATATTAGCACCCAAGCCAGCACCAGCCGAATCCACTATGGGATTATGGAACCTGATGCCAAACATAATCACAGGAGGCGGACTGATGAACACCCTGTTGGCATTTATCTGTGCCAGCGCTGTTGTATACATATTGGGCGAGCTGAACATATCGCAAATCCTGCTCAGAGTCAACTCGCGCGCCATCAGCTTCACATTTGCAGCACTCATCACCGCAGCCACATTCACACACTGCATGCAGGTGGGGGTGGTTCTGATGCTATGCCTGCTGCTGTCATACTTCACACTATTCAGTGCATACCAGATTGAAGACTCTGCAACACTCATATACGTAAGCTTCTTATACCTTGGGACAGGCATACTCATATACCCCCAGGCAGTGTGGTTTGTGCCGGTATATTGGCTTTCGGTATACATATTGAGAGCCATAAACAGCCGCAGCATGTGTGCATCGGTGCTGGGCCTCATAACCCCCCTATGGGTTGCAGGCAGCATTGCATACTGCACCGACCACATACAGATGATTGGCCAGCTGTTCTCACAGATGGTAGACTTCAGCTGGGGCGGGTATAGCACCCTCACCGCACCCCAAATACTGATACTCGTAGTTGCGTTACTGCTCTTCCTCATATCATTTGTCGACTTCTACACACGATGGGGACTCGACAAGACACGCACCCGCATCCTGCTCTCCATTGTGAGCTTACACGGCATGGTCATCTACCTCACAATACTGCTACAACCCACCCACCTACACACACTGATACCCGTGGCCTTCATACCCACAGCCATAATGGGCGGGCACTATGTGGCCAACGATGCAACCCCCATCTCCAACATCATGACCTGGACACTCACACTGGCAATCATCATCGGTTTCATACTCAGCTCATGGATTTTGTAAACGATTTCTTCATACAATACGGCTACTGGGGCATGGCTATAGCATCGTTTCTGGCAGGCACATTCTTTCCATTCAGCAGCGAGACCGTGATGGCCGTACTGCTACTCACCACCGGCATGGACCCCGTGATGACAGTAGCAAGCGGCACCATAGGCAATGTGGCAGGGTCAATGGTAAACTACTATGTAGGCTCGTTTGCATCAGTACAGACCATATCGAAATGGTTCAAGATAGACCAGAAACGACTCGACACCGCACAGCGATACGTGCGCCGGCACGGTTCATGGATGGGATTCTTCGCATTCATCCCAATACTCGGAACCGCCATAAGCATCGCACTCGGAATACTGAGAGCCAACATCTGGGGCACACTCATCTCCACCTTCATCGGGAAATGCCTGAGATACGTAGTAGTGGCATACCTTGTACTGGCAGTGACACACTGAAAAAAGACAGAAGACGATGATGAGCACACAAAATGAAAAAACTGCCTATACAATACATAAAAAAGCACCCTGACCACAAAAAATATCAATTATCAACCATCAATTATCAATTATTTCGTATCTTTGCAGCCAAGGCTTGCAAAGATACATGTCATTTTGTGATAATTTGGGCACCCAAGGCTTGCAAAGACACATGTCATTTTGTGATAATTTGGGCACCCAAGGCTTGCAAAGATACATGTCATTTTGTGATAATTTGGGCACCCAAGGCTTGCACCACCACTAATATAAAACAAACCAATGAATGAGGAAAGCAGAGATTTCAGAATCGATGTCGACAAAATACTTCGACAAAAAGCCGGCAACAAATACAAATACATACCCCGTCCCGTCATCAGTTGGCTCAAGTCGATACTACATCAAGACGAAGTGAACCGTTACCTCACAGGGCGCGCCAGCGGAAAATACGGCATGGAATGGCTCGACGAATGCGTAGACTATCTTGAGATGGACCTGCAAGTACGCGGGCTCGACCAACTACCCACCAACCACGATGGCCGCTACTACACCATAGTGTCAAACCACCCGTTGGGCGGCGAAGACGGCGTAGCACTGGGCAGCATACTATGCCACAAATACGACAGCCGCATCAAATACCTCGTCAACGACATTCTGATGAACCTCGACGGTCTGGCACCACTCTGTATACCAATCAACAAGACAGGCAACCAAAGCCGCAACTTCCCCAAGATGGTCGACGCTGCATTCCAGTCGGACAACAACGTACTCATGTTCCCAGCCGGCCTCTGCTCAAGAAAACAAAACGGAGTCATACGCGACCTCGACTGGAAGAAGACATTCATCACCAAAAGCATAGAATACCAACGCGACGTCATACCCGTACACTTCTCAGGTCAGAACTCCGAACGCTTCTACCGAATAGCCAACATCTGCAAGCGCCTCAACCTGAAAGTAAACATCGCAATGCTATTCCTGGTAGACGAGATGTACAAAAATGTAGGCAAACAATTCACCGTCACATTTGGCCAACCCATACCATGGCAGACATTCGACAACACCCACACACACACCCAATGGGCCCAGTGGGTGAAAGACAAAGTTTACGAACTAGAAAAACAAACAACATGAACATGCAACCCATCATACCCCCTATCCCCCGCTCAGCCATCACCGCTGAGCTCACCGACGACAAACGTCTGCGATTCACCAACCGCAGCCATAACGAAATCTACATCGTGACATGGCACGACTCACCCCATGTAGTACGCGAGATAGGCCGACTGCGCGAGATAGCATTCCGCGCCGCCGGAGGCGGTACAGGCAAAGCACTCGACCTCGACGAGTTCGACACCAGCCCCAACCCCTACAAACAACTCATCGTGTGGGACCCCGAAGCCGAAGAAATCATCGGCGGATACCGCTTCCTGCTCGGCAGCGAAGTGGAATACGATGCCGACGGCCAGCCACGCCTCGCCACATCACACATGTTCCACTTCTCCCACAAGTTCATACAAGACTACATGCCATACACCGTAGAGCTGGGACGCTCCTTCGTGACACTCGAATACCAAGCCACACGAGCCGATTCGAAAGGCCTCTTTGCCCTCGACAACCTATGGGATGGACTTGGGGCCATATCAGTGATTATGCCAGGATGCAAATACTTCTTCGGCAAGATGACCATGTACCCATCCTACAACCGCCGCTGCCGCGACATGATACTCTACTTCCTAAACAAACACTTCCCCGACCCTGACCACATAATCACAGCCACACACCCACTCCAGATGGAGCACGACCCCCAAGAGTTTGAACAACTCTTCACCGGCACCGACTTCAAAGCCGACTACATCACCCTCAACCGCGAAGTACGCAGCTTCGGGCTGAACATACCACCACTCGTCAATGCCTACATGAGCCTCTCGCCCACCATGAAAGTATTCGGCACAGCCATCAACGACGGATTCGGCGACGTAGAAGAAACCGGAATACTCATCGCAATAGACGAAATACTCGAAAGCAAGCGCATCAGACACATCGACAAATTTGCCGAAGAACACCCCGAACTGGTCGACCAGTCCATACCACTGCTCTCGAAAATAACGTCAGGAGCCAACAAGAAAGTGAAACCATGAACTACTCAATATATCGAAATACCAAAATCCACTACGACAAATACTTAAATCCATTCTGACAGTGAAACGTCAGGATGGATTTTTATTATACTTCCTCTCTTAACTCCTCCACCCGTAATTGTTAATTTGCAGAGCACAAACTCCACCCCTTTTTGTTATTATGTAGGCCGAAAGCGACAAAACGACACCCCTAAGCGCTAAACATCTCAGCCCACTCTACACTTCTTGCAATATCTCGCCCAATGTGGGGTGTATGTGTATTATGTGGTGTAGTTGGTCGATGGTGGCGTTGCAGGTGATGAGTGCTGTGGCTTCGTGCACGATGTCGGCTGCATGTGGTCCGCATACGTGGCAGGCGATGATGCGGCGGTCGTCGGAACGGATTATGAGCTTGAGGAGTCCGTCAGTCTCGCCCATGGCTGCTGCCATGCCGTTGGCTCGGAAGTTGGTCTTGCGACATTCGAAGTCGATGCCCTGGGCTGTGCATTGCTGCTGTGTGGGCCCCACGGCGGCGGCTTGCGGATGGGTGAAGACGGCTGCGGGAACGGGTGGATGTGGTGCGTCGGTAGTGCGACCGAGCAGGGTATCGACGGCGTGCAAGCCTTGATATGTAGCTGCATGTGCCAGCATCTGAAGGCCGTTGACATCGCCTATGGCGAAGATGTGGGGCTGCGTGGTGCGGAAGTGCTGGTCGACGGTGATGCCGCGGGGGTCGTAGTGGATGCCAGCCAGTTCGAGCTGCAGACCGTCGGTGCGCGGCTTGCGCCCCGTGGCTATGAGCACTGTGTCGGCCTCGATGGTCTGTGTCTTGCCTTTGCGCTCGAAGGTGACTGTGTCGGCACCGATCGATGTGACTGCCGACTGCATGTAGAAGCTGACTCCACGGCGGCTGAGGGTCTGCCGCACACGTCGTGCCACGTCGGCGTCGATGGCTGGCAGACATTCGTCTTGAAACTCGACGACGCTGACACTGCTGCCGAAGAGGTTGTATGCCGACGCAAACTCCATGCCGACGACTCCTGCTCCGATGATGCAGAGGTTGTGCGGCAGCTGTGGACGGCTGAGAATGTGTGTGCTGTCGAGCACGTGTGGGAGGTTGATGCCGTCGATGGGTGGCACTGCGGGCTGGGAGCCGGTAGCGATGATGATGTGTGGGGCACTATAACTGTCGTCGCCTACGACGATGGTGTGGGGGTCGGCAAACTGTGCGTGTCCACTGACCAGGGTAATGCCTGGTGCCTGCATCAGCATCTCGACATTGTGGCGCAGGGTCTCTACGACGGTCTGCGTGCGTGCCATGACTTGCTGGAAATCGATGGTGAAGGTGTCGGCGCCCATGATTCCAAACTGCGCTGAGCGACGTATGGTGTCTGCCACTTCGGCCGAGTGGCAGAGGGTCTTGGTGGGGATGCATCCGCAGTTGAGGCATGTGCCGCCTGCGTGTTCTTGCTCTATGATTACTACTTTGAGCCCTTGGCTGGCTGCGTGTTGTGCGGCTCGGTATCCGCCAGGACCTGAGCCGATGATGATGAGGTCGGTTGTTTGGTTGGTCATGCTTGTGTGTGTTTCCAAGTGAGAACAGGATTCTTTGCTGCCAACACATCGTCAACACGTCCTATCGGGGTATTGTGCGGTGCGCTCTTCACCTCGTCGGGGTTGGTTTGAGCCTCACGTGCAATGCTGTGCATCACCTCGATAAATCCGTCGATGGTCTCTTTCGATTCGTTTTCGGTCGGCTCAATCATGAGCGACTCGTGGAACAGCAGCGGGAAATAGATGGTTGGAGCGTGGTAGCCATAATCGAGCAGGCGCTTGGCTACATCCATCGTGGTGACGCCCTGCGACTTGTCGCGAAGGCCGTCGAACACAAATTCGTGCATGCAAGGGCTGTCGATGGGCAGGAGGTAGTCATCACGCAGTTGCTCTTTGATGTAGTTGGCATTGAGCGTGGCGAGCGGTCCCACCATGCCGATGTTTTCGCGTCCCATGGTGAGTATGTAGGCGTATGCACGGAGCACTACGGCATAGTTGCCGAAGAACTGGCCGATGCTGCCCAGCGACTGCTCATACTGGCCGGTCTTCACGCTGAATGTGCCATCATCGCCTTGTACGACACGCGGTGTAGGAAGGAACGGCTCGAGGCCGGCACGCACTCCTACGGGTCCGCTGCCAGGGCCTCCACCTCCGTGTGGCGTGGAGAATGTCTTGTGGAGGTTGATGTGCATGACGTCGAATCCCATATCGCCTGGGCGACATACGCCGAGCATGGGGTTGAGGTTGGCACCGTCGTAGTACATAAGGCCGCCACACTGGTGGACGAGTGTCTGTATCTCGGGTATGTTGTGTTCGAAGAGTCCCAGGGTGTTGGGGTTGGTCATCATCATACATGCCACCCCTTCGTCGAGCTTCGACTTCAGGTCGTCTACATCGACAGTTCCGTCGGCCTGCGACTTCACTTCCACCACCTCAAGCCCGCACACCGCAGCCGAAGCGGGGTTGGTTCCGTGAGCCGAATCGGGGATGAGCACCTTGGTACGACAGTCGTCACCACGGCTCTGGTGGTAGGCACGTATCACCATCAATCCGGTGAGTTCGCCATGAGCACCTGCGCAGGGGTTGAGGGTGAACTGGCTGAGGCCGGTGATGGCCGCCAGCATCGATTGCAACTCATGATAGATGCGCAGGGCACCCTGGCACGTCTCGGCTGGTTGCAGCGGATGAAGGCCGGCAAACTGCTGCATGGCAGCTACCTCTTCGTTGATTACGGGGTTGTATTTCATGGTACAACTGCCCAGCGGATAGAATCCGCTCGTCACACCGAAGTTGTTGGCGCTGTGGTTGGTGTAGTGGCGCACCACGGTCGGTTCGTCACACTCGGGCAGCTCGGGTGCTTTTCCTCTCAGCAGGTGGGCAGGCAGGTCGGCGGGTGTATAGCCTTCGTATTCGCTATGTGGCAGTGAATAGCCCTTGCGGCCCGGGTGCGACAGCTCGATTATGAGCTTTCCATATAGTTTGTTGTTCATCGTCTTGTTTACTATTTACGATTTAACATTTAACTTCGTTCGCTTTTGTCACGACTCGGCATAGTTGAAGTAAACTTCACTCTGCACTCGCTGCTCCAAAAGGTTCCCATTTATTTCTATTTGTACATTTACGATTTGACTATTTACTATTTACGATTTATGTACTATTTAACTATTTAGTTATTTCCATCCTGATAGAGGTTATGTCCTATGACTTCCACCAGTCGGTCGATTTCTTCCTTCGTGCGTTTCTCTGTCACGGCAAACATGATGGTGTGTTCGCCGGTCTTGATTCCGGCCATGAATCCTTGTTCGAGGCATTTGGCTTGCAAGGCATCGATGTCGCCATCGTAGCGGAGGCAGAACTCGTTGAAGAATGGCTGGTCGTATTCCAGTGTGAAGTGTCCTGTCGCAATCAACTTCTGACACATGTAGTGTGCTCCGGCATACGACATGTTGGCAGCTTCGACCAGTCCCTGCTTGCCCATGAGCGACATATAGACGGTTGCGAACAGTGCCATAAGGCTTTGGTTGGAGCAGATGTTTGATGTTGCTTTCTGCCGGCGTATGTGTTGCTCGCGTGCTTGCAGGGTGAGTACGAAAGCGCGGTTGCCGCGGTTGTCGCGTGTCATACCCACGATTCGTCCCGGCATCTTGCGCACAAGGCGCTCGGTGCAGCACATATATCCCACCGACGGACCTCCGTAGCTCATCGGTATGCCGAGGCTCTGACCGTCGCCCACTGCCACGTCGGCACCCCACTGGCCTGGTGTCTTGAGCACTGCCAGGTCGGCTGCCACGCTGTTGATGATGAAGAGTGCCTTGCTCTCGTGGATGAGGTCGGCAAATCCTGTGTAGTCTTCCACGATGCCGTAGTAGTTGGGCATCTGCACCACCACTCCGGCCACTCCGCCTGCTGCCAGCTTGCGCTCCAGGTCGAGGCGGTCGGTCGTTCCGTCGTGGGCTTCGATGGTCGCGGTCTTTATGCCGTGATAGTGGGCATAGGTATCGACCACGCGACGAATCTTGGGGTCGATGGTTGCCGAGATGAGCACGGTGTCGGCCTTCTTGGCCACTGCAACCGCCATGATTGCAGCCTCGGCTGTGGCTGTTGCACCGTCGTACATCGAGGCGTTGGATATGTCCATGCCGGTGAGTTCGGCCATCATCGACTGAAATTCGAAGATGTAGTGCAGCGTTCCCTGCGATATCTCTGCCTGGTATGGTGTGTAGCTGGTAAGATATTCTGAACGTGCTATGATGTTTGGCACCACCGACGGAGTGTAGTGGTCGTAGATGCCCGCACCGGCAAAGATGGTGAGCAGGGTGTTTTGCTGTCCCAACTGCTCCAGATGCCGGCGCAACTCCAGTTCGCTCATGCCTGCCGGCAGGTCGTAGTCGCCCTTGAAGCGTATGCTGTCGGGGATGACGTCGAATAACTGGTCGAGGCTCTTGTGGCCGACAGCCTCCAACATGTCGTGGATGTCGGCTTCGGTGTGAGGAAAATATTTGTGACTCATGCCTTTGTGTGTAGGAGTGAGAGAAAAGTGTGTATGTGTGTATAGGTTAATGGTTGGCGCAGAATGCTTCGTAGGCGGCAGCATCCATCAGGTCGTTGAGTTCGTCGGGGTTGCTCAGTTCCACCTTGATAATCCAGTTGGCGTATGCGTCGGCATTGAGCAGTTCGGGTTGGTCGGCCAGTGCTTCGTTCACTTCGACCACGGTTCCGCTCACGGGCGAGTTGAGGTCGCTGGCGGCCTTCACGCTCTCCACGGCTCCGAATTCTGCACCTGCCTCAACATCGTCGTCAACATCGGGCATATCCACATAAACCACGTTGCCCAGTGCGTTCTGAGCATAATCGGTGATTCCTACATAGCCATACTGGCCGTCTATTCTCACATACTCATGACTCTCGCTGTAGTAGAGTCCTTCTAATACTTTTGACATAATCTTATTTAATTAATAATGAATAATTAATAATGAATAGGGGATGCCTTGGAGGGAGGGGCTACTTCTTATAATGTTTCTCGTAGAAGCGTTTCTTCACCACCACTCCCTTGAAGGTCTTCTTGCGGATTTGTATCTCGAGGGCAGTGCCCAGACGGGCATATTCGGTATCGACGAGTGCCATACATACGCTCTTGCCGGTGGATATGGAGTTGTAGCCGGTGGTCACTTCGCCCACCTTCTTTCCGTCGGCCAGCACATCGTAGCCGTGGCGTGGAATGGCGCGGTCGGCCAGTTCGATGCCTACGATGCGGCGTGCCACTCCGTTGGTCTTTTGTTCCACAAGTGCTTCCTTGCCTATGAATTCGGGCTTATCGAGTTTGCAGAACATGCTGAGTCCTGCCATCACTGGCGATATGTCGGCACTGAGTTCGTCGCCGTAGAGTGGCAGGCCTACTTCAAAGCGCAGTGTGTCGCGGCATCCGAGTCCGCATGGCTTGCAGCGGCCAGTGTCGATGAGGCGGTCCCACTGGCGGCGTATGTAGTCGTGCGATGCATATATCTCGAATCCGTCTTCGCCTGTATATCCGGTGCGGCTCACGATGATGTTCTCGCCTTCGTGCTCGATGGTTTTGGCGTGATAGAAGGTGAGGTCGCTGCCGTCGATGCCCAGCACTTCGGCCATCACACTTTCCGACTCGGGTCCCTGTATGGCCAGCTGTCCGTAGTGGTCGGACAGGTTGCGCAGGTCGATGTCGAATCCCTGGGCATGGCTCTGCATCCACTCCCAGTCTTTGTCGATGTTGGCTGCATTGATTACGAGGAAGAAGTCGTCATGTCCCATCTTATACACCAGCAGGTCATCGACCGTTCCGCCGTCGGGGTAGCACATCATGCCGTAGTAGATTTGTCCCGTGGGTGCATCGGTGATGTCGTTGGTGAAGATGTGGTTCACATATCGTTCGGCATCGCGCCCCTTGACGCTCACTTCGCCCATGTGCGACACGTCGAACACTCCGCAATGCTGTCTGACTGCATTGTGTTCGTCGATGATACTCGAATACTGGATTGGCATGTCGAATCCGCCGAAGGGCGAAATCAGTGCACCCAGTGCCACATGTTTGTCGTATAGACACGTACGTTTGTTTTCCATAATCTTATTTACTATTTACGGATTTATTGTTATTTACGATTTGACGATTTACTATTTACGATTTGACGATTTACTATTTACGATTTATGTACTATTTAATTATTTGGTTATTTCCATCCGGATGGAGTCCCCCTCCCCATAAAGGGGGAGGGCTGGGGAGAGGGTCTGTCTCTCCCCCCTGGGGGAGCAGGGAGGGGGCCGATTATCAGTTCCACAAAGTCTTGTCGGTCGAGGTTGCGCACCACCGTTGGCAGCGTGTCGGGCACAACCTTCAGCAGGGCTTCATGGTTGAATGGTGTGCCTTTCATGCGGTGCAGTATGCTGTCGAGATCGCCCAGGATGAAGTAGTCGCCAAACATGTCGATGGCATTCAGCACTCCGCGGCTCACTTCCATGTGCACTTCGATGGTGCCCACGCCTTCAATCCTGCGGTGGCGCACCACCGTGTAGCGTGGATTGCGCCCGTAGATGAAGGCAGGGTTGAGGTATTCGCGTTCTGTCTCGCGAATGCGACTCAGGTCGTCGGCTGTGAGACAGAGCTCGTCGTGGCACAACGTGGTGCGTACGTGTTGCTTGAAGTCGTCGATGCTTAGGTCGAGATGGTCTTTGAGCATGGTGATGCGTCCTCTCACACTCTTCACTCCTTTGCTCTCGAGTTTCTGCGGGTCGGGGGTGATGCTGCCCATCATGTGGTCCATGTTGGTGTCGTAGAGCATGGTGCCATGCACCACGCTGTATCCCGGCAGGTGGTAGAATGCGTTGCCGCTCACCTTGCGCTCGCCAATCAGGATGTCGTTGCGCGGAGTGCCGTGGGCATCGAGCCCCAGCTGCCGGAGCATGGTCACCACCATGGTGATGTATCGGTTGTAGGTAAGTGCCACATTGTCCTGCGGAGTGATGTAAGAAAACATGATGTTGCCACGGTCGGCATACACACATCCGCCACCGCTCTTGCGGCGGTACATCCGTATGCCGTGAGCACGACAATATGCGGTGTTCACCTCGGTGTCAATCAGTTGGTTACGACCAAAGATAACACTCGGTTCCACCTGCCACATGAAGAAAGCCTCATGCGGCAAACGTGTCTCTCGTGCCAGGTATTCCTCGGTGGCGAGGTAGAAACTCAGGGGCATGTGGTCGCACCCCTCGGGAAAGGATATGTAAGTCATACTAAGGATATCGGTGCAAATATAGGCAGTTTTTATTTACTACACAAATAAAAAACCGATTTTTTTCTTTCAGCCGCGTATTTCTGAACTTACATTTTGATTCTATTTACTGCCAATGCCGTGCGTTTTGCCACCTCTGTTGGTGGCAGCGGCTTCCAAGGGTTTTGCCATGAATGGCCAAATGATGCCAAACGTAAAAATGGGCACCACACCCGCTATACCTCCGTTTTGTATTCAGAACAACGACAACACGTTTCAGACAGCAGTATATGTTTCCGTAAAAACGAGGATATCCTCGCAGGCTGTTGAGGATATCCTCGCAGGCTGTTGACGATATCCTCACAGGGCGTTGACGATATCCTCATTTTCCAGAGCCCCCGTGCGTGGGTCGGAGCAAACAAATAGTCACAAAAAAACACGCTTAAAACTTAAAAACTTATAATGAAGGAAACTTATTGCTCGTAAATATATAAGAAAAGGTGTGGGGACTTGCTGTCGTTTCGTTTTTTATCCGTACTTTTGCACTGAATAAAACATCGAAACCACGAACGAAATGAACAAGAAGAATCAATATGTATTGAGGAATGTGGGCCTGTCGGGCCTGATGTGGATTGCGCTTTCACTCCCTGTGTCGGCCCAGCACTTCTCGCGTCAACTCAGCGAGACACTGCCCATCGACGAGGCAGAGCGCATGATACACGACGGACACTATGGAGGTGCGCGCCAGCAGCTGACGTTGCTGGAGGGCGTGCCGGCCGGCGAGCAAATCAGAGTGGAACGCCTCCAGCTCGTGTGCGACTACTACCTTGCCGTCCCCGGAACCGACGTGCGCATACAAGACTTCGTGAGACGCAACCCTACCGACCTGGAATGCACACGTCTGAAACTGCTCAGGGCCAACCTGCTGGTGCATCAGGGAGAATACACAGAGGCGCTGCACGTCTATGAGCAAAACCTCAAGACAGGCACTTCACCGATATGGGCATCAGGCAATAGGGCCGGCAGCGAGAGCGAAGAAACACGCATCTGCTATGCGCTGGCACTGATCAACAACGAACAGGTAGAAGAAGCCGAGGCCGTGGTGGCAGGTCTGCAGAACTGCAAGACCCACCAGATGGACATGGTGTACCTCTCGGGCTACCTGAAATATCTGCGCGGACAGTATGCCGAAGCACTGAGCGACTTCCAAATAGTTGCCAACGAAGCCGACTACGAGCGCAACATGCCAGTGTATATGGCCGACTGCTACCTGCACACAGGGCAGCCAGGCAAAGCACTCTCGCTCCTGAACAACCAACTGCCGTTGATGGCCGGACACATGGCCGACATAGATAAAACCTACATGGGCGAGACAAACCGCATACGCGGCGAAGCATACTACGACCAAGGCAGCTACACCAAAGCCATAGAAGCACTGGAACGCTACGCATACGACACCACCGAGCCACGACGCACTGCACTCTACAAACTCGGCATGAGCTACATGAACATACAAGAATATGCAAAAGCCGCACCACTGCTGAGCAGCAGTGCAGCCATCTGCACCGACGAGATGGCACAAAGCGCATGGCTCAATGCAGGAGTGTGCTACGTATTCAGTCAAAACAAAAAACAAGCACAGATAGCATTCCAGCAAGCATCAGAACTGAATGCCAACCCGACAATGCAGGAAGAAGCACTATACAACTATGCCCTAACCCTGCACGAAGGCAACACAATGGGCTTTGGCGAGAGTGTGGGAGTCTTCGAACGATTCCTTAACCAATTCCCAAACTCCAAGTATGCATCAAGCGTAGGCAAACACCTGAGCGAAGTATATTTCACCACACGCAACTACAAGGCAGCACTGGAAAGCATAAACAAGATAAAGAACCCAAGCACCGAAATACTGCAAGCCAAGCAGCGAGTAATCTACAACCTGGGAGTGCAAGATTTCATGAACGGCAACCACGCAGGAACAATAGCATATATGGAACAAGCCATAGCCCTGGGCTCAACCGAAGCCTACTACCTGAGAGGCGAATCATATTACCGACAAGCCCGCTATGCCCAAGCTGTGACCGACCTGAGGAAATACACACAGACAGCATCACGCAATGCACCCAACTATACACAGGCACTCTACACACTGGGATACGCTTACTTCAACCAAAAAAACTACACACAGGCACGGCAGATGTTCAACAACTTCGTGGGCATGCAGAAGGCCGGTAGCGACACACGACTCAAGGCCGACGCACTCAACCGCATGGCCGACTGCCTATACACCAACCGACAATACGACGAGGCATACCAAACCTACCAGAAAGCCATAGACACCGACCGACAGATGGGCGACTATGCACTCTATCAGCAAGCATTCATTGAAGGACTACGCGGAAACTACACACACAAGGTGGAACTGCTGGGACAAATGGCTGAAACATACACTGCATCACCATACGGAGCCGATGCACTATACGAGAAAGGACGCGCATACGTGCAGACAGGAGCCAGCGGGCAGGCATTGCAGACATTTGCCGACCTCATCAACCAATACCCACACAGCCAGCGGGCACGCAGCGCAGGCAACGAGATGGGCATGATATACTTCGAAGCAGGAAACACTGAAGAAGCACTAAAAGCCTACAACCGAGTAATCAACACCTATCCCAATACCGCAGAAGCACAGACGGCACTTGCAAACCTGAAGGACATATACACCGACCTCGGACGCGTGAACGACTATGCAGCACTGGCACAAAAAGCGGGCAAGAGCCTGAGCAGCGCCGAACTGGACCAGATGGTAAGCGATGCCGCAGTGCGCTCAATGCAAAACGGCGACTACCAACGTGCACAGCAATACTACAACCAACTGAGCCAGCAGACACAACAGACCGACGTGCAACTCAGCGCGCTGGAAGGAAGCATGCGCAGCTCGTTTGCAATGGCTGACTATAATGCAACCACCCAGGCCGCCACAAAGATACTGATGAGCCAGAAAGCATCGCCGGAAATCATAGGTGAAGCACTGATATACAGAGCCGAGAGCAACCTCGCAACCGGCAACGCAAGCGAGGGAGTGAAAGACCTGCAGACTCTGGCTGCCGATGACAAGACCGTGTATGGAGCACAAGCAAATGTGAGGTTGGCACAGTATGCATTCGACACAAACCAATATACCGCCGCCGAACAACTGCTCACGAAGTTCATAGACTCGGGCACCACACACCAGTATTGGCTGGCACGTGCTTTCATCTTGCTGGCCGATGTCTACATGAAGACCGACCGCGCAGTGGAGGCACGAGAGTATCTGCTCTCGCTGAAGAGCAACTACAACGAAAACGAAGAGATTAACAAAATGATAGAGGAGAGACTGAAATAATGAAACAACATACAATCATACACACACGTGCGGCCCGCCGCATTGCGCTTTGCTCACTGACAATGATGACTGCCACGGTGGCAAACGCACAGATGGACAATGTGGTGGAAGTGGAGAACGACTTCCGCCCGACAGTGCAGGATGCCACGAAAATAAACACATTGCCTGAGATAGAGCAACCCACAGTGACACACTATAATGTAGATTACACCACGCAGTCGTTCCCAACCACAAACTATGCATTCCAACCACTATGGGCGGCACGCAACCAGCAACTGCTGAAACCTGGTAAGAAGGGATTTGTGAGCATGGCATACGGCAACAACAGCAATATCCTCGGACACCTGGCATACGAGTTCGACCTAGGCGAGTTCGACAAACTGGGTGTCGACCTTTCCACACGTGGCTACAAAGGCAATGTGGGGCTGATCAGCTCAGCCGATGGCGAAGAGTGGGAGAGCCGCCTGTTTGCATCGAGACTGAAGGCCGGTTACACCCACAGGATTGACAAGCAGTCTGAATTTTTCATCAAGGCCGGATATGGAATCGATGTGTTCAACTATCAGCCACTCATGCCAAACCCTTATATTACCGACAAGCAGCATGACGACCGCATTGACCTAAGTGTGGGGCTCACTCCATATAGGTTTGGACGCTTCGTCATAGGGGCTGATGCGTCGTTGCAGACGTTCAGCCAGAAGTATGAGAACAGCTTTGACGACGGGGTGTCGGAGCTGCTGGTAGCCGGACACGTAGTGCCCGAGTACCAGATAAGCGAGCAGGTGAAGGCTGATGTTGCACTGGGTGCCGACTATGCGTCTTATGGCATGGATGCGTTGGACGGAGCATCTCAGGCTGTTGAGGGCTACACCTCGTTCAATGCCACGCCGCATGTCTATTATACCTCACAGAGCTTCGACCTGAAGGTGGGTGTGTATGTTGACAATGACGTAAACATTGCTCCCGATGTGGATGCCACGCTGCATGTGTCGCCTGTGCTCGATGTTTATGTGCAGGCACACGGAGGTGATGTCTTTAATGATTTCCGCCGCTTTGCCTCGATGTCGCCTTATTGGAAGCTGGCGCATGTGGCGTTCGACATGGAGAACCAGTTTGACCAGCTGCGCAGCCGTGGAGGTGTACGCTTGAAGCCCTTTGACTGCCTCGCCCTCGACTTGAGTGCCGGATATGACATTTCGAAGCATCGTGCCGAAATTGCCGATTTCCTCATTGCCGGCAGCAATGCAATGGTGTATGCACCCATCATCTTTGCCGACGGGCATCATTTCTTTGCCAACGCAACGGCGGAATTCAACTACCTCGACCTTGTGAAGGCTCGGCTCAAGGCGCAGTATAACCAGTGGGACACTGACCTTGAGGTGGCCGGAGTGAATACCGACCCGTTGTGGCGCCCTGTGTTTGAGGCCGACGGCAGTGTGCTGTTTCAGCCGTTGAAGGGTCTGAGCGTCGGTGCCGACATCCTGTTCGAGTCGTTCGACAAGGCTGATGGCCGCTATCACCGGCAGAGCACTATCGACCTCGGGGCTACCGTGAGCTACACCACGCCGTGGAATCTGACTATATATGCCAAGGGGCAGAACTTGCTCAACCGCAAGCACGACCAGTACTTCATGTATCGTGCACAGCAGGTGAGCTTCATGGCTGGTGCCGCTTTTTCGTTCTGACGTCTACAAAAACTCATAACTTCATATAAACTTACAATGATTAAACAGTATGATTTCCTCATCATTGGCTCTGGTGTAGCCGGAATGAGTTATGCCTTGAAGGTGGCGCGTGCCGGCAAGGGGCGCATTGCCATTGTGTGTAAGACCACCCTGGAGGAGGCCAACACGGCGAAGGCACAAGGTGGTATAGCCTCGGTCACCAATCTTTTGGTCGACAACTTTGATAAACACATAGAGGACACCATGATTGCGGGCGACTACATCAGCGACCGCGAGGCAGTGGAACAAGTGGTGCGTTGTGCTCCGGCCGGCATCAAGGAGTTGGTTGACTGGGGTGTCCAGTTTGACAAGACGGCCGACGGCCAGTTCGACCTCCACAAAGAGGGCGGGCACTCTGAGTTCCGCATCCTGCACCATGCTGATGACACGGGTGCCGAGATTCAGCGCGGACTGATGGCTGCCGTGCGCAGCAATCCGAATATAGACATACTGGAGCATCATTTTGCCGTGGAGATTATCACGCAGCACCATCTGGGCATACGGGTCACACGCCGCACCCCCGACATTGAGTGCTATGGTGCCTACATCCTCAACCCCGATACGGGCAAGGTCGACACCTACCTCTCGCGCGTCACCATCATGGCCACAGGCGGCACGGGTGCCATATATGCCACGACATCGAACCCCAACATAGCCACTGGCGACGGCATTGCAATGGTATATCGTGCCAAGGGCAAGGTGAAGGACATGGAGTTTGTGCAGTTCCACCCCACCGTGCTCTTCAATCCCAAGGAGACTCACCCTGCATACCTCATAACCGAGGCCATGCGTGGCTACGGTGGCATCTTGCGCCTGCCCAACGGCGAGGAGTTCATGCAGAAGTATGACCCGCGCCTCTCGCTTGCGCCGCGCGACATTGTGGCTCGTGCCATCGACAAGGAGATGAAGATTCACGGACTTGACCACGTGTGTCTCGACGTGACCCACAAGGATGCCGAGGAGACTCGACATCACTTCCCCAACATCTATGCCAAGTGTCTGTCTATCGGTATCGACATCACCAAGGAGTACATCCCAGTGTGCCCCAGTGCCCACTACATGTGCGGCGGCATCAAGGTCGACCTCGACGGGCAATCGTCCATCCGACGCCTCTATGCCCTGGGCGAGTGCAGCTGCACCGGCCTGCATGGCGGCAACCGCCTGGCCAGCAACTCGCTCATCGAGGCTGTGGTATATGCCGACAAGGCTGCACGCCACTCGCTCTCAGTCATCGACCAGTACGACTTTAACACACGCATTCCCGAATGGAACGATGAAGGCACCATGACCAACGAAGAAAAGGTGCTCATTGCACAAGACGTGAAGGAAGTGGGGCAAATCATGTCGACCTACGTAGGCATCGTGCGTAGCGACCTGCGCCTGCACCGTGCATGGGAGCGCCTCGACCTGCTCTACGAGGAGACCGAACACCTGTTCAAACGCGTGAAACCCACGAAAGACATCTGCGAACTGCGCAACATGATAAACGTGGGCTACCTCATCACACGTCAGGCCTTAGAGCGCAAAGAAAGCCGCGGCCTACACTTCACCGTCGACTATGCTCCACATGCACTCGACGTAAAGAAGTAAACCAACAAGCCCACAGATGCCTGTGAGGCGCGTCGGAAACGAGGATATCCTCACAGCCTCGCGAGGATATCCTCACAGCCCCGCGAGGATATCCTTAACACCTTGTAAGGACGTCCTTGCCGATGCGCGCCGACACACCCGGCGCCAACCACCACGGCCAACCAGCCATCATACCGACCATAAAACCAAACAAAACATAAGCAAAAAAGAAATGAAAAAACTGATTCTTTCGATAGCACTCGTCTCAACAGTGCTCTCGACCGCATTTGCCCAGCAGATGCAACTGCCACAGCTGTCCCTCGACCCCGCAGTAAAGATGGGTCGGCTGCCAAACGGCCTCACCTACTACATACGCCACAACGAGTGGCCCGAACAGCGTGCCAACTTCTACATAGCACAGAAGGTGGGCTCCATGCAGGAAGACGACAACCAGCGCGGACTGGCCCACTTCCTGGAACACATGTGTTTCAACGGAACCACACACTTCCCCGGCAACAGCCTCAAGACCTACCTCGAAAGCATCGGAGTGAAATTCGGCGAAAACCTCAACGCCTACACCAGCTTCGACGAGACAGTATATAATATAAATAATGTGCCAGTCATCAGCAACCCACAAGCCATAGACTCATGCCTCCTCATCCTGCACGACTGGAGCCACGACCTCCTGCTCGAAGACACCGAAATCGACAAAGAGCGCGGAGTCATCAACGAGGAATGGCGTATGCGCTCCAGCGCCACCCAGCGCATGTATGAAAAAGCACTGCCCACACTCTACGAAGGCAGCAAATACGCCCACCGCATGCCTATAGGCACCATGGACATCGTGATGAACTTCCCCTACGACGACATACGCAACTACTACCGCAAGTGGTATCGCCCCGACCTCCAGGCAATCATCATAGTGGGCGATGTTGACGTAGATGCCGTCGAGACAAAAATAAAAACCATCTTTGCCGACATACAAGCACCGGCACCCGATGCCGCTGTGCGCGAGTATTACACAGTGCCCGACAACGCCGAAGTCATCTACAGCCTGCAGACCGACAAAGAGCAACAACGCTCACAACTCTACGTCATGTGGAAACACGACGCCATGGAGCGAGAGATGAAAAACACCGCGATGGCATACATGCAGTCATACATCATCGGAGCCATCAACGGCATGTTAAGCACACGCATGGCCGAGATACTCATGCGACAAGACCCACCATTCACCGGAGCACAGATATCATTCAACGAAGAATACCTCGTAGCCAACACAAAAGACGCATGCATACTCGTCACATCATTCAAAGACGGCCAACATGCACCAGCCCTCGCCGCTGCCTACCGCGAACTGCTACGCGCCAAACGCCACGGATTCACCCTGACCGAGTATGAACGATTCAAGGAATCATACAAAGCAAGCATAGAAAACATGTATCAGCGCCGCGACAAAATAAGCAACGACAGCTACGTCAACGAATACGTGCGCCACTTCCTCGACAACGATGCCGCACCAGGCATAGAATGGGAACACACCACACTGCCACAACTAGCCGACCAAATAAGCCTCGACGTAATAAACCAAGTAGTGATGCAACCCGAAGAATGCGCACCAGTCATCTTCGCCATGATGCCCGACAAAGCCGACATCACATACCCCACCAAAGACGAAATAGTCAAGATAATGACCGAAGTAGAAGCCGAAGAAATAGAAGCCTACAAAGAAGAAGTATCCGACGAACCAATACTCGACACCGCCAGCCTGCGCGGCAGCAAAGTGAAGAAAACCAAACCGGCCGACTTCGGATTCACACACATCATACTCAAAAACGGAATCAACATATACCTGCGCCACACCGACTTCTCGCCCAACAACATAAGCATGACAGCCATGAGCTGGGGAGGCAACTCACTCTATCCCGACACCGACCTGCTCGATGCCGACAACGCCGAAAGCATAAGCTTAGGCGGATGGGGCAACTACTCAGCAATAGACCTCAGCAAGAAACTGGCAGGAATCAACGCACGAGTGTCACCATCGATAGGCACACGCAGCGAATCAATGTCAGGCTCATGCGTCAAGAAAGACTTCGAAACCATGCTGCAACTCACATACCTCGCATTCACATCGCCACGACGCGACGACGAAGCATTCCGCTCAACCATGGCACGCACCAAGACAGCACTGGCCAACGCCGAATTGGACCCAACCACAGCACTGTCAGACACAATAAAACACGTTGTATACAGAGACAACCCACGAGTGGCACGAACCAAGTCAGAAGACATAGACCGCATAAACTACGACCACATGCTGCAAATATACAACGAACGATTCGCCGATGCCGACGACTTCACATTCTTCTTCATCGGAGACATCGACATCGAAGCAGCAATACCAATGCTCGAACAATACATAGGAAGCCTGCCAGTAAAGAAAGGCTCCGAGAAATACAAACCCATAGACCTCACCATAACCAAAGGAACCATAACCAACGTGTTCGAGAAAGAACAAGAAACACCAAACGCAATCGTAGCATTCATCTACCATGCACCCATGGAAGAAAACCTGAAAAACATACTCAGCGTAAGCTTCCTCCAACAAGCACTACAGATGCTATTCACCGAAACAGTGAGAGAAGACGAAGGAGGAGCATACAGCGTAGGAGTATCAGGCAACATAAGCACATATCCCGAGAAGATAGCACTCATGCAAGTACAACTGCCAACCGCACCCGACAAACGCCAACGCATGACACAAGTAATCTATCAAGGAATAGAAAACATGTGCCAGAACGGACCCACCGACGACCAAATGCAGAAAATACGCGAATACATGCTACGTTCACACGACGAAAGCATAAAGACCAACGGCTACTGGATGGGAGCAATCACAAACAAAGTGATGGAAAACAAAAACTATGTAGACGGATACGAAGCAGCAGTAAATGCACTGACAGCAACCGACGTACAAACCATGGCACGCACCATCTTCCAAAGCGGAAACCGCATAGAAGTGGGAATGACAAGCCCACTGCAGTAAAGAAAATTGCAAGCACACTGCAGCGATGCCAAACCCACTGCAGTAAAGAAAATTGCAGGCACACTGCAGCAATGCCAAACCCACTGCAGTAAAGAAAATTGCAAGCACACTGCAGCAATGCCAAACCCACTGCAGTAAAGAAAATTGCAAGCACACTGCAGCAATGCCAAACCCACTGCAGCGATGCCAAGCAATGTATAACACATAAGAAACAACTCATAATACACCAAGAAAGCCGCCGTGCATTTAAGCAAGGCGGCTTTTTCAAATGTATCAATAAATAAAGGACAATTACACTTCACGTGCCATTGTCCTTCGAAAAAAAATGATAAACACCTATTTACTACTTTAAAGCTAAGACGATAAAAACATCCAAAGGTTTAAATGCAAACATATTTTTTTTAAAAAAAATGTGTGCAATATCTCATTTATCTATGTTTTAAGATGTAAAACTGCATAAAAATAGCATAAAGTATTGTCGCTCTTCGCAAAACACAAGTATAACCATCCCACCTCCTTAAAGAAACAGTATTTGGGATAGTTAATAGAGTCCACTTAAAAAAGTGGGTTCTATAGTTAATTATACATGACACAGCTTAGCGGACAGTAATAATAAAGAGTGATGCCATCATCTATGCGCAAAACGAGATCAATTCTCAACTCTTATCGAGATTGCAGGAGTAACTACAAGGTTTTTAGCGTATTGATTGCGATTATAGACTTTGATTAGTTCCACGTAATGCACTATTCGCTCTGGCAATGAATCTACTATTCACCCCTGGTTCGAGCTTTTCTGGTGGGGAAAACGAGGCTCACTTTGCAAGAAAACTTACAGACGTGGGAAAGGATGTGGGGAAGATGTGGGGAAGGATATGGGGAAGATGTGCCAAGATGTGGGAAAAGGATATGGGGAAGATGTGGGGAAGATGTGGAAAAGGATATGGGGAAGATGCAGGGAAAATTGAGAAAAGGAAAATCGCTAAATCCTTTGTTGATGAGGATTTAGCGATTATCATCGAGCTTAACTCGTACCCAGAGCCGGGGTCGAACCGGCACGGGTTGCCCCACTGGTGTTTGAGACCAGCGCGTCTACCGATTCCGCCATCTGGGCATGATGCAAAACGTTGAGGCTGACATGATGTCGCATTACAAGTTTTGTGGGTGCAAAGGTAGCAAATAATTGACAATTGACAATTGACATTCGGCTTTTTTTACTCTGCACACGTGTTTTTTTTACTGTGTAGGGTGTGATTTTTGCGTTTTCAACGTGTATTTGTGCCTTGAAACATCTTTTTTTGAGTGGTGCGGATTAAACTTTTGGTGACACTTTTCGTCTTTTTTTCAGTGTGTCTGATGTGTTTCTATCATGTTATGACATACGCATAAACATCAAATAATCGCAATTATTCTACACAAATC
Organism: Bacteroidaceae bacterium; assembly: GCA_017480685.1. GTDB lineage: Bacteria > Bacteroidota > Bacteroidia > Bacteroidales > Bacteroidaceae > Colivivens. The sequence continues at coordinate 1,187 of JAFUSD010000041.1, read as the reverse complement.
AGAACAAGACAAGAATGGTTATAACAGTTTTCAGACAGGTGATGATGCGCGGCATGCTGGCTGCTACGATGGTGTTGGCCGGCATGATGGCATTGCATGCTGCCGACAAGGCAAAGGTGACGTTAATATATGACGGCAACAACGTAACGGTGAAGAACAAGGTGAAGGGTGTGAAGGTGACGACCGTCGGGGCTCGGGTGACTGTTGACAACAGCCTGATGGGCGAGGAAGTGGACTTTGTGCTGAGCGGAAAGACCGATGCCGGCTGCTTTGTGTATAACGGTAGCTACAAGACAACCATCACTCTCGACGGCCTCAGCATGAAGTCGGCCGACGGTGCAGCTCTGCAACTGAACTGCGGAAAGCGGATGAACGTGCATGTGAACAAGGGAACTGAGAACCAACTGGAGGATGGTACAGACACGTTGCACAAGGCTTGCATATACACCAAAGGTCACCTGGAATTGGGTGGCGGCGGTGTGCTCCGGCTGGTGGGTCATGCCAAGAACGTGATTTCTGCCAAGGAATATATAGAGGCAAAGGCATCGACTGGCAAGATATACATCAGTTCTGACAGCGGCCACGGTGTCAACTCGGGCAGTACGCTGAGCATACTGGGCGGCGAATGGAACATCGACCTTTCGAGCATCGACAAGAAGGGACTGAAATCTGACTCGCTTATGACTCTTGCCGACTGCTCCATCACCATACGCATGACTGGTGATGGTGGCCAGGGCGTAAAGTCGGACGGTGATATTGTGATAAACAATGCCAAAATCGACGTGAAGACCACTGGTAACTACATAAGCGAGGCCGATGGTTGGGGCATGGGCGGTTTCGGTGGCTTCGGTGGTGGTTTCGGCGGCCCTGATGGCGACGGTGACTTCGGTGGCCCTGGTGGTTTCGGTGGTTTCGGCGGCCCTGATGGCGACGATGACTTCGGTGGCCCTGGTGGTTTCGGCGGTTTTGGTGGCTTTGGTGGCGGTTTTGGTGGTCAGCGCGATGAGATGAACGACTCGACCATGCAACGCATGATGGAAGAAGGTCGCAGGCGATTCGAAGATATGATGGCTGGCGGCGAAATGCCCGATTTTGGCGGCTTTGGCGGTCCAGGCGGCGGCTTTGGTGGTCCAGGCGGCGGCTTTGGTGGTCCAGGCGGCGGCTTTGGTGGTCCAGGCGGCGGCTTT
>JAFUSD010000040.1 GCA_017480685.1 Bacteroidaceae bacterium | reverse complement strand
GAGTATCATGCAGCCCGCCGCGAACAGTCGCGACTGCTGGGTAAGATACGTTTCAAGCAGCGCGTGTTGGAATATGCCAGGGTAATCGACCTCTCTGGCGTCAGTTCCGACGTGGTGCGACTGCTCACAAAAGTGGAAATGACCAACCTCAATACCAACACGTCGATGACCTATACACTCGTGAGCCCACACGAAGCCAACCTCGCCGAGAATAAGTTGTCAATCAAATCGCCCATTGCACAGGCACTTATGGGCAAACACGTAGGCGACGTGGTGGAAGTGAAAGTGCCTGCAGGAATACTGCGGTTGCGCATCGACAGCATACAAAGCTGAAGAAACAGCTGTCTGTATCAAGACACAAATAATCAAGACACAAAAAAGCCGAAGCACAAAGCTCCGGCTCTTTTCATTCAAGATTATCTATGTGATTACGATACCGTGATGGTCTTCGTTTCTTTCTTCTCGTCTTTCTTTACCTTAGGCATCGTGACGGTCAAGATGCCGTTTTCCACCTTGGCACCGATTGCCTGCTTGTCGACATCATCTGGCAATGTGTAACACTGCTCATAGTTAGAGTATGAGAACTCACGGCGCAGATAGTGATGCTTGTGGCCACCGCCCTCCTTGTGTTCAGTCTTGTTTTCTATGGCAATGCAAAGGTTGCCGTCGTTATTGATGCTTACCCTGCAAAACTCCTTGCGGATTCCTGGCGAAGCAAGCTCCATGACGTAAGAACTCTCGTCTTCCTTCACATTGACTGCAGGTGCTGTATTGTTGGCACGAGGCATGAAATCTGTGTTCAGAAAATCATCAAATACTGTTGGAAACCAACTGTTTTTAAACATTACTGGTAACATAATTACTACCTCCTGATTGTTTGTTTTTAAGAGTTATACATTTTGTTTCTTCGTGCTTCCCTTTCGGGTTGCCCTTCACTCATACATATTGCAAACAGGCGTGCCAAACCTCAATGTGGACACTTTGACCTGCCACCTTGGAAAAAAAGTCAGCACAAATGGCAGTCGATGATGAAATAATTCGTATCTTTGCCATCTGAAACCGAAACAAAACTCAATATGAAGCAGACAGAACGTATCATGCAGATGGAACAACGCCTCGACCGCGCATCGCAAGCCGTGGCACAACTCACGACTGCACTCAACCAATACGAGGGCGTACAAGACGACATCCATCAACTCAGCCAATACTACGGCAGCAACGCATGGAAACACGACTTCGCTGCCGACGAAGCAGGCCTCCTGCCTCACGACCTGAAGCGTGGCGTACTATCCGAAGATGCCATCTGGAACCTGCTGACCGACATAAGAGAGTTGGAAGAAAGGATTAGCCCCCTACTTACCCCTCCATCGCCTCACTCCCCAATTGCAACGATTTCGCAATTGCCACCAAAGGGGGAGATGCACATGCCTGAAAGAAATGATAAATCGTAAATGATTTGATGGTAAACAACAAATACTTCATCCAACACCTCATAAGCGAAGGCAAGCACCAGCAATAGGACTTCAAGTACCGAGTGTCGGATGCGCAAATATTTTATCGCGCGTACGCATAGTATTTTCCGCCCCGTCAGTGCTTCGAGGTTTGGCCTCGAAGTTCTCCCTCCCATCCCCCACCCCCGCCCTACCACAAAAATCCCCCTCTTCCACGCACGCGCGCGCATTAAATATATATAATGTGTCCCCCACCCAGCCATCACATTTTTCAACTAATTTCACCGTCAAAACCACAGCCCACCCATAGCTAACCCACACATCACCACACAAAAAAACAACAATCACACTAAAATATATTAAAAACTTTTG
>JAFUSD010000002.1 GCA_017480685.1 Bacteroidaceae bacterium | reverse complement strand
TTAGCATCAACACGTACGAAGGAGAAATACGAATAATCTTATAACAGCAAAAACAAATGAAGACTTACATAGACATTAACAACGTCGTGGGCTGGCTGGTATTCGCAGTAGCAGCATTCACCTACTGCTCCACCATTGAGCCCACAGCCAGTTTCTGGGATTGTCCTGAATTCATCTCAACAGCAACGAAGCTGGAAGTAGGACACCCACCTGGCGCACCATTCTTTATGCTGGTAGGTAACCTGTTCTCACAGTTTGCCAGCGACCCCACACAGATAGCCAAGATGGTCAACACGATGTCGGCCCTGCTCAGTGCAGGATGCATCCTCTTCCTGTTCTGGACGGTGACCCACCTGGCCAAAAAACTTATCTGCCGCGATGACGAGCAACCCACCATCGCACAGACCATCGCAGTTATGGCAAGCGGTATTGGCGGTGCACTCATCTACACCTGGAGCGACACCTTCTGGTTCAGCGCCGTAGAGGGCGAGGTATATGCCTTCTCGTCATTCCTCACCGCTCTGGTCTTCTGGCTCATACTGAAGTGGGAAGACAAGGCCGACGAACCTGGCAGCGACCGCTGGATTATACTCATAGCATATCTGGTGGGACTATCAATCGGTGTCCACTTGCTCAACCTCCTCTGTATCCCAGCCATGGTGCTTGTCTTCTACTACAAGCGCGCCAAGAACCCCACCGGCCGCGGCTCGCTCATAGCGCTGGCCATCTCTGCCATCATCGTGGCAGCTGTGCTCTACGGCGTTGTGCCAGGCATCACCAAAGTAGGCGGATGGTTTGAGTTGCTGTTTGTCAACATGCTCGGCATGTCGTTCAACACAGGCCTATACATCTACCTCATCCTGCTCGCAGCATGCCTCGTTTGGGCAGTGGTCGAAAGTACACGCGCCACCAACAAGATGCGCATGAACATCGCATTCCTCGTCAGCCTGGCAATGCTCGGAGTACCCTTCTACGGCTATGGATGGAGCAGCATACTCATCGGTATCGTCATCCTCGCCTTGGTTGCATGGATGCTCACATCGGCCAAATGGGTTACACCAAAAGGCCTGAACACCACATTGCTGTGCCTCTCGCTCATCGTGGTGGGCTATTCTTCGTATGCAGTCATCGTGATTCGAAGCGGCGCCAACCCTCCAATGGATCAGAACTCGCCCGAAGACGTATTCACTCTGGGCGAATACCTTGGCCGTGAGCAGTATGGCGACCGTCCGCTCTTCTACGGTCCTACATTTAACTCTAAGCCAAATGTAGTGGTGAAGGGTGACCATCTTACTTACGACATTATCGAAGAAGCGCCTGTCTATCAGCGCAAGGAAAAAGCGTCGCCCGACGAAAAAGACGAATACATCATTATTCGCAACAAGTTTGACTACAAGTATGCATCAGATCAGTGCATGCTCTTCCCACGCATCTATAACGACAAGGATGCCAGCAAATATACATCGTGGTTAGGCAATATGCACTACCACACCGTGCAGTACAGCATTCCAAGCCAGGGGAGCCAGACACTTGAGATACCTTCGCAAATAGACAACTTGCGTTATTTCATCTCATATCAGCTCAATTTTATGTACTGGCGCTACTTCATGTGGAACTTCGCAGGACGCCAGAATGACCTGCAGGGTTTGGGCGAGACCGAGCACGGCAACTGGATTACCGGCATACCAGTACTCGACAACCTCCGCCTGGGCAATCAAGATCTGCTCCCTACCGAACTGAAAGAGAACAAAGGGCACAACGTGTTCTACTGCTTGCCGCTCATCCTCGGCCTCATAGGCTTGCTGTGGCAGGCTTTCAAGGGCAAGCGCGGCATCCAGCAGTTTTGGGTTGTGTTCTTCCTCTTCTTCATGACAGGAATCGCAATCGTGTTCTACCTCAACCAGACACCAGGCCAGCCTCGTGAGCGTGATTATGCCTATGCAGGTTCGTTCTATGCTTTTGCTATATGGTGCGGACTTGGTGTGACTGCCATCTACGCATGGCTTTCAAAGCTAATGAGTGGAAATAGTGCCAAACTCATTGCTGCTTGCGTCGCACTCATACCAGCCATTGCCATTCCATTGCAGATGGTGTCGCAGACATGGGACGACCACGACCGTTCGGGTCGTTACATGTGTCGTGACTTTGGACTCAACTACCTTGAGACCATTCCTCACGACGGAGTCATCTTCACCAATGGCGACAACGACACCTTCCCTCTATGGTACAACGAAGACACCGAGGGCAACCGCACCGACGTGCGTGTATGCAACCTCTCGTATGTCCAGACCGACTGGTATATCGACCAGATGAAGCGTCCTGCATTCGAGGGCGATGGCCAGTCGTCGCCACTGCCTATATCGTGGAAGCGCATTCAGTATGTGGAAGGTACAAATGAGATGACCGAAGTGAACCCCATCATATATGTAGGCGGTCGCGAACGTCGCATGAAAGACCTTGTGAAGCAGATGTATTCGCAGAGTCCCAATACAGCACGTGCCATCTGGGGCGACGAACCATTCGAGCTGAAAACTGCCATCAAGAAGTTTGTGCTCAAGGAAGATATTCCCGACGAGTATAAAGACATGGTTGAGTCATTGCCCTCATGCCTCCCATCCGATACACTCTACGTCACCGTCAACAAAGACGCGGTACGTCGTTCTGGCATGTACATCCCTGGCGATTCCATCCCCGAGCGTATGGAGATAAGCATGAGCGGACAAGACCGTGTGCTCAAGTCGATGATGATGATGCTCGAGATAATTGCACAGGCAGGCTTCGAACGCCCACTTTATATGTCGACCACCGTCGGTCCGCAGCACTATGGCAACCTTTGGCGTCATTTCGTGCAGGAAGGACTGGCATGGCGCATAACCCCGTTCACCTTCTCCTCCAACATGCCTCAACAGTCGGTAGTAGACTCTGAGAAGATGTTTGATAACATGATGAATAAGTATCGTTACGGCAATCTCAGTGCCAAGAACCTCTATCTCGACGAGACCACCATGCGCATGTGTTGGACTCATCGCCGTTGGTTTGCCCATCTCATCAACACCTTGCTCGATGAAGGCAAGAAAGACAAGGCACTACAGGCTCTTGAGAAGTGTGACAAGGAGATCCCCGACTACAATGTGCCATATAAGATTGACAACGGAGGTCTTGAGATAGGCAATGCCTTCATTGCCTGTGGCAAGGTGAAGCGCGGTATGGAAATCCTCGATGCCATCGAGAAGAATGCACGCGAGTACATCACATTCTATGCTTCGCTCAACAACATGCGCTTTGCTGCAGCATGGCGCGACTGCAAGAGCGAAATCATTGCGCTGGCCGAGATACAGCGCACCCTGCAACTCCTCGGCAAGAGCGAGGAAGCAGGTAGTGATGCCGAAACCTATGCCAAGCGTGCAGAGCAGATGATGCCATTCGTCAATCAGACATATTCTGTTCTTGCAACCAGGGCCGAAGCATTAGGACTTAAACCATGATTATAGAGCAACCCTCCACATGGATGCGGTGGCTCTACCCCAGCGCCATCTGGCGCATGAGCCATAAGGAACGGGCCGTCTACCTCACTTTCGACGACGGCCCCATCCCCGAGGCCACACCTTTCATCCTCGACACCCTCGACCGCTATGGGGTGAAGGCCACATTCTTCATGGTGGGCGAAAACGTGAAGAAGTATCCATACCTCAAACGCGAAATCGAGGCACGTGGTCATCGCCTGGGCAACCACACCTACAACCATGTGGGCGGACTCGGATGCCGCAGCAAGGAGTTCCTGCGCAATACCTACAAGGCCGACCAGCTCATACACTCCAAGCTTTTCCGTCCGCCGCGCGGGTGGATGCTTTGGACGCAGTATATGCGGCTGAGAAAGAAGTTCACAATCATCATGTGGGATGTCGTGACACGCGACTACAGCCTTTTGCTCACAGCCGATGCCGTGGTGGAAAACGTGAAGCACTACACCCGCATCGGCAGCATCATCACTTTCCACGACTCACTCAAGAGCATCGACAAGTTGCAGACAGCCTTGCCGCGCTCCATCGAGTGGCTGCAAAACGAGGGCTATGAGTTCCGGCTCTTCGATGCCGACCAACCACGAAGCCGACACTTGAAATAATCAGAGATTAATAATTGACAATTGATGATTGATTGATGATTGATTGATGATTGATTGATGATTGATTGATGATTGATTGATGATTAATTAATGATTGATTGATGATTGACAATTAGGGATTAAGGATTAAATGGAGAATAGCCAGTCACATACGATCGACTTCTCAGTCATAAAAGCCGAAGCCATGCGCCTCGGCTTTTCTGCTTGTGGGGTGGCCGCTGCCGATGTGGTCGATGCCGAGACACGTCGCATCTACGAGCAGTGTATGGCAGAAGGGCGCATGGCTGATATGAACTACCTTGCCCGCTATCCCGACCTCCGTTTCGACCCTACACAGTTGTTGCCCGGATGCCGCACCATCATCTGTGTGGCACTCAGCTACTATCCCCGTCAGCCGCTTCCTGACGACACTTATCAGATTGCATACTATGCCTATGGGCGCGACTATCACGAGGTGATGCGACAGAAGCTTGCTCAACTCATCAGCCCACTGGCAGCAGCTGCCGGCATCACCGATGTGTCATCCCATTTCCGCCCCTGCACCGACACCGCACCCATGCTTGAGCGCTATTGGGCCGTACGTTCGGGCATCGGGTTCATAGGGCGCAACCACACACTCATCATTCCGCGCCTCGGCAGTTATTTCTTCTTGGGTGAAGTGTTGACAACAATAAAGCCGACAGCCGCATCGGATGCTCCCCCTTTTGTGGAAGGAAGGCGGGTGAGAGAGTCTTCATGTGCCTCATGCCATCGTTGCATCGATGCCTGTCCCACAGGAGCGTTGCATTCTGACGGCACGTTCGATGCGCGCCGCTGTCTTTCATATCTCACCATCGAGCACCGCGGACCTTTCACTCCCGAGCAGGCCGATATGGTGAGTTCGCAACCTACACCTTATTATATATATGGTTGCGACCGCTGCCAGCGATGCTGTCCGCACAATCAGCGAGCCGTGCCTACCACCGAGCCGCTGTTGCAGCCCAATCAACAACTCTACTCCATGACCCCCACCCGATGGAAACAGCTCACACGCGAGCAATACCAGCAGCTTTTCGCCCACTCGGCCGTGAAGCGAGCCAAGTATGAGGGGTTGATGCGCAACATCGAGTGCGTTTACTAACGTCACCCGTGTGTCGTTGCATTATGTCTTTTCATGAATAACCTTGCACATTTGTGGTATGAAAACAAATTACATCACATCTTCCGACATCATCGACCGCCTCGTGTCGCAGCGCAACGACGAGCAGCGCCGCGTGTTGATGCGTTTTTTCAAGACCGGCCCTGGCGAATATGGCGAGGGCGACGAGTTTCTTGGATTGAAGGTTCCGCAGACGCGCGAGGTTGCGAAGTGGGCCGTCGATGTGCCGCTGGGCGAAGTGCCCCAACTGCTGCTCAGCCAGTGGCACGAGGTGCGTCTCTGCGGCCTGCTCATCTTGGTCTTACGGTTCGAATGCTTGGCACAGAAGCGCCTCACAGATAATACTGAAGCCATACGCTCGCGCGACGAGATACTCACCCTCTACCTCCGCTATGCCGAAAATGCCGACAATTGGGACCTGGTCGATCTTTCGGCGCCTAAGATTCTCGGTCGCTGGCTCTTGCTGCCTACACTATTGGGCGATGGGAGCCGTGACTATAAGCGCAGTGTGGTCGATGCGCTGGCCGAGAGTTCTTGCCTGTGGAAGCAACGCATGAGCATCGTGTGTAGCCAGATGCCTACACGCTATGGCGACCCTTCGTGGTGTCTGCGTTATGCAGCCATACACCTCAATCATCCACACGACCTCATGCACAAGGCCGTAGGGTGGATGTTGCGCGATGTGGGCAATCACGTGTCGATGGACGTGCTGCGGCAGTTCCTCGACGAACATGCCCACCACATGCCGCGCACTGCTTTGCGATATGCCATAGAGCGAATGACGGATGAAGAACGACAATACTATCTACATTATGCGAAAAGATAAGATTGACCGTGCAGCCAAACTGCACGGCACTGACTCTGTGAGCAGTTTGCGGTGCAAAGTCAGGATTATTCTGAATAACCAACACGTTTTTTAGTTGACGGTTTGTTTACGAAACTCTCACATCAACCAGGCATGAACGGTTCTGTGGGCTTTCTCTTAAAAACGAGGATATCGTCGCGGGCCGTTGAGGATATCGTCGCGGGCTGTTGAGGATATCGTCGCGGGCTGTTGAGGATATCGTCGCGGGCCGTTGAGGATATCGTCGCGGGCCGTTGAGGATATCGTCATTTTTTTACGCACGTATGTTGCATTGCCGGCATGCGGTTTTTGGTGTCTCAGCCACACTATAAGCACCCGTTTGGCATTTAATGCCCAAATGGGGCTTGCCGAATCGTAAATTATTACTACCTTTGTAGCCAGATGACTTGTTTCTACGAATAAACTACATAAAGTGGCCGATTGAGTCCCTTGCCCCTGGCGGAGCTTAGCAGGTAGGCCGACTATAACCAAACTATAAAAGCACCATGACCAAAGCAATAATCACTGTAGTGGGTCGCGACACGGTTGGCATCATTGCCCGCGTCTGCACCCATCTGGCAGATAGCCACATCAACATACTCGACATCAGTCAGACCATCGTGCAGGGCTACTTCAACATGATGATGATAGTCGACATGAGCCAGTGTACAAATGACTTCGGAACCGTGTCCGACGAACTTCGCCTTCTGGGCGAGGAAATCGGCGTGCAGGTGAAGTGTCAGTTAGAGGATATATTCGACAAGATGCACCGCATATGATAAATATCACAGAGGTCTTCGAGACCAACAAAATGATAGAGCACGAAAACCTCGACGTGCGTACCATCACTATGGGCATCAGCCTGCTCGACTGCGCGTCGGACAGCCTCGATGCCACCTGCGACGCCATTCGCCAGAAAATCATACGCTACGCATCGCGACTGGTGAGCGTGGGCGACGAGATTTCGCGCGAATTTGCCATACCTATCGTCAACAAGCGCATATCAATCACACCCATAAGCCTCGTTGGGGCTCATTGCTGCAATACCCCCGACGACTACGTGCGCATTGCCCTCACCCTCGACGAAGTGGCTCATCAGATTGGAGTCAACTTCATCGGAGGCTACAGCGCCATCGTGTCGAAAGGCATGAGCCGCAGCGACGAACTGCTCATCCGCTCCATACCCCAGGCCATGGCACAGACACAGCGCATCTGTAGCAGTGTGAATGTGGGGTCGACCAAGACCGGCATCAACATGGATGCAGTGCGCCTCATGGGCGACATCATAAAGCAGACAGCACACCTCACCCGCCAGGCCGACTCCATAGGCTGCGCCAAGCTGGTGGTGCTGTGCAACGCACCCGACGACAACCCATTCATGGCCGGAGCATTCCACGGAGTGAGCGAGGCCGACACCATCATCAACGTAGGTGTGAGCGGTCCGGGCGTAGTGAAATATGCACTCGAGCAAATACCCAACGCCAACTTCGAACAACTGTGCGAGACCATCAAAAAGACCGCATTCAAGATAACCCGCGTGGGACAACTCGTGGCACAAGAAGCCAGCCACCGACTGGGCGTACCCTTCGGCATCATCGACCTCTCGCTCGCACCCACACCAGCTATCGGAGACTCGGTGGCCGACATCCTCCACTGCATCGGGGTGGAGCAAGCCGGAGCACCAGGCACCACCGCCGCACTGGCACTGCTCAACGACCAGGTGAAGAAGGGCGGAGTGATGGCCAGCAGCTATGTAGGCGGACTCTCCGGAGCATTCATCCCCGTAAGCGAAGATCAAGGAATGATAGCCGCCGTTGAGGCCGGTGCGCTCACCATCGAGAAACTCGAAGCCATGACATGCGTATGCTCCGTAGGTCTCGACATGATAGCCATACCAGGCACCACACCTGCCACCACCATCGCAGGCATCATAGCCGACGAGGCAGCCATCGGAATGGTGAACCAAAAGACCACCGCAGTGCGCATCATACCCGTTGAAGGCAAAGAAGTGGGCGACCGCGTAGAATTTGGCGGACTGCTGGGCTACGCACCCATCATGCCCGTCAACACCTTCGACTGCCAGCGATTCGTAGACCGCACCGGACGCATACCAGCACCTATACACAGTTTCAAGAACTGATAACCACGAACCTACAGCAATATGAACTACACCGCCCCCATCCGGCACGAACTCGAAGCGTGCACCCAGATGATAGCCGCCGACCTCAACCACTCCAACCCATTGCTCAACATGGCGTTGCAAACCATAAAATCAAGGTCGGGCAAGATGATGCGACCAACACTCACACTACTCTCAGCACAACTCTTCGCTCCCATCGCCGACGAAGCACTACATGCAGCCGTGGCATACGAGATGTTCCACACCGCAAGCCTCGTACACGATGACGTGGTCGACGAAAGCGAACAGCGACGCGGACACGACTCGATAAACCACAGCCATGGCAACAAAGTGGCAGTATTGGTGGGCGACTACATACTCTCAATCACCCTCCGACACATCGCAGCAACCCGCAACCCCCGACTCATCGACATCATGAGCCGCGCTGCCGGCAAGCTGGCAAGCGGAGAACTGCTGCAAATGCAAGGCACACACAGTTCATCGCTCAACGAAGCCACCTACACCGAAATCATATCGTGCAAGACCGCCGCACTCTTTGCTGCATGCGCCACATCAGGAGCCATAGTGGCAGGAGCCGACGAAGCAGGCATTGGGCTCATGACCCGATATGGAGAACTCGTAGGGCTCTGCTTCCAAATCAAAGACGACCTGCTCGATTACTCCGACCTCGATATCGGCAAACCCACAGGTTCCGACCTGGCAGAAGGCAAACTCACACTGCCCATCATCTATGCCTTGCAGCAAAAGCCCGACGTGTTTCAGCCCATCGTCGACACTATACACAGCGCCGGCGCAACCCCAACTCTGATAACCGAGGCAATAGCCGCCACACGTCAGGCAGGCGGTATCGACTATGCTACACAAGTGATGCACCGCTATGCCGCCGAGGCATGCCAACTGCTTGCACCACTGCCCGACAGCCCCACCAAGCAAGCACTCATCGAATTTGTGGAGCGAGTGGTAAAGCGAAATAAGTAAAGCCAACCTCATGACAATAACGTTACTACAACAAAATACACTCTGGATGGACTGGAAGGCAAATCTGGACAAGGCAACGCAAGCCATACGGCGTACGCCCGGCTCCGACCTCTACCTCCTGCCCGAAATGTTTACTACAGCATTCCTCACCATACCGCCACCACAGTCGGCATACATCCACGACCACGCACTCGACTGGATGCGACAGCAGGCCGACGAGGCACATGCAGCCATCTGTGGCAGTATGGTAGCACCAATGCCTCGTGGCAAATACGCCAACCGCATGTACTTCGTGTGTCCCGACGGAACAATACACCACTACGACAAAAGCCACCTCTACAAGTATGGAGGCGAAGGCGAGTGGTATGTGCCGGGCGAGCAGCGCGTGATAGTCGACTACCGTGGTGCTAAGATACTGCTCGAGATATGCTACGACCTGCAGTTCCCCATGTGGTGCCGCAACAATGTAGACTCGACCGGCAACATCCTCTACGACATCATAGTCTATTCAGCCAACTACCCCACGGCACGCCATCAGGCATTCGAGACCCTACCCATCGCACGAGCCATCGAAAACCAGTGTTATGTAGCTATAGCCAACCGCATCGGCAGCGACCAGTGGGGCACATACTACGGCGGGTCACGCATCATACACCCCTACGGCGACATCATCGCCCAGGGAACCGACAATGAAGAATGTGAGGTGACAGGCACCATCGACCTCCCTTCGCTACACCGCTACCGCAAGAAGTACCCCGTGCTGCAAGACATCATCTGGAACAAGTTCTTCTGAAAGACACCACGAAGCAGATACATCTGGAACAAGTCTTCTGAAAGACACACTGAAGCAGATTCATCTGGAACAAATCATACCAACCCCATGCCTCCTTTGCCTCACGACATCAGCACTCCATGCCTGCCACAACACATGGCACGCCGGTGCTCGATGCTGTTTGCAAGCATGCTGTTCTCTCTGACTGTTGTGTCACAAACCCCGATGACATGGGACGAATTTGTAGAAAACACCTTCGACACACATATCATCGCCGATAACAATGCCGGCTCCGATGAAGAGGCAGTTACCGACGAAACCATAGACCACCTCTACCACCTTCAGCAAAACAAAATCAACCTCAACCATACCGATGCAGAGCAGCTGCGACAACTGCCCTTTCTCTCTGCACTGCAAATCGAGGCCATCATCTATTACCTCAATCGCAACCATCCCATGCAGTCGTTGGGCGAGTTGATGCTCATACCCGAACTCGACTACAACACACGTCGTGCACTCATGCTTTTCTGCCAGGCAGGCAGTGTGCAGACCGATGATTCCACATCGTTCATCCGCCGCATCATCTCGGTGCCAAGTCATGAAATCACAGTGCGGACCGATTTGCCACTATACATCAAAGCCGGATATCGCAACCAACCCGACAGCATCTTACTCAAACACCCCAATCGCACGTATCTTGGAAACAACAACTACCACTCGCTACGCTATCGCATAAATGCTTCCAATCATCTGCGGGCAGGATTGCAGGTAGAAAAAGATGGTGGCGAGCGTGAATTCGACTACCTCTCGGCTTGGCTCATGTTGCGCAACATAGGCTGCCTGAAGACTGTTGTCGCAGGTGACTACCGGCTCAGTTTCGGCCAGGGACTGGTGATGAATACAGGCGGCATGACATTCGGCAAACTATCCATGCTCATTTCCGACACTTATTCTGCACGAGGCATAGTGCCGCATTCGTCTATTACAGAGAGTGGGTATCTGCGCGGAGTGGCAGCATGCATAGCCCTGTCGCCTACCGTCAACATCAATCCATTTGTCTCATACCATGACCACGATGCCACGTTTGCAGCCGATTCGGCATCAGTCACCTCGTTCAAGACCGACGGCCTGCACCGCACTCGGTTGGAACGCAGCAAGCGCAGTGTGGTTCATAACCTGACTTTTGGAGCCAACATATCGGTGCTTACACATGCATTCAACCTGTCTCTCACAGCATCACAGAGCCGTTTGTCGTTGCCGCTGAAACCTAAAGCCGACACGCCAGCCACTGCCTACCGCCGCTACAACCTGCACGGACGGCAGTTTGGAGCCATAGGCCTCTCATACGGTTACAGGCTTAACAGCCTTTCTTTTGTGGGCGAAACGGCTGTATGCACCCAGAACGGCAGCATTGCTACCACACTCACCACCCGCTTCCACGCTTCGTCGGCCACTATGCTGATGCTCAACTTGCGGCACTTCGACCGCAGCTATGCCTATATCTACAGCAAGTCGATGGGTGAACACAGCAATGTGCAGAACGAGAGCGGAGTGACGCTTGCGCTGAAGTGCGAACCGTTCACTCACCTTTCGGTCGAGGCTTATGCCGACCTCTTCCGTTTTCCTTACTCCACTTCTACTGCCACCGGTGCATCCCAAGGGTTTGACTTACATACGCAAATTACCTACGCTGCCAGCAAGAAATCCACATTCCAACTGCGATACAGGCTGAAGTCGAAGCAGCAAGACAGCAACACTGCTGACATGTCAACAGCTTCTGCCGCCTCATCCACGCCGTTGCTCTACTATCATACCAATCAGACCCTGCGCCTTGCTCACACCTTGCAAGCCACACAGTTTGTGGCATTGCGCTCTACGGTATCGTTCACCCACCGTTTCAATCCCGACTCTGATAACGAGTTGGGGTATATGTTTGCCGAGCACATAGGATATGACAGCTCTGATGGCCGCTTTCGGTTCGACATTGCAGCGGCTTACTTCCATACCGACAGCTATGCCGCGCGCCTCTATGCCTATGAGCCCTCGTTGCTCTATTCCATGGGCATGACAGCATATTATAATCATGGTATCCGCCTCACGGCACTTGCCGACATCGCCTTGCAGTCCAACCTCCACTTGAGTTGCCGTGTGGCTCATACCCGATACTTCGACCGTCACACCATCGGCTCCGCTCTCGAGCTAATCAACCACTCACATCGCGAGGACCTGAGCTTGCAATTGCGGTGGCTGATTCGCTGAATGGAAACGGGTGTTATTGCTCTCTGACCCCCCAAAAACGTCACATCCGGGCATCTTTGGAACCTATAAAGAGCTGATTTCCAACAAAACGTTTGGTCAGTAATGAAAAAAGCCTTACCTTTGCAGCCGAATGAAATAAGAATTGTATGTCCAGGCGTGGACTTTATTTTGAAAATGTAAGAACGGTGGCTCGGTGGGGCACGCCGTAAAAAAAAGTGCGACTTGATGTCGCGCCAATGAATGAATGTTATTATAATGAAAAGAAATTTATGTGCATTAAGCATGCTGCACGGTAAGACTGCAGCCAAAGCAATTGTGTTTGTCATCATGGCATTTACCACCCTCGGCCTCGGAGCCCAGACCTACAAAGGCAAGGCTTCGTTCTATGGTCCCGGTTTTAATGGCAGGAAGTGTGCCAACGGCCAAGTGTTCGACATGAACAAGCTGACGTGTGCTCACAAGACCTTGCCATTTGGAACGATGCTCAAGGTGACCAACTTGAAAAACGGCAAATCGACTATAGTGGAGGTTACCGACCGCGGTCCCTATGTCAAGGGTCGCATCATAGACCTGTCTAAAGCCGCAGCCGAGAAAATCGACATGATTAAAGCCGGAGTTGCAAACGTAGAGATAGAGGTGATGAAGTCGGATAATGACCAGGCATCCACTACTCTCATGCGATACGAACCCGAGTCTGACGACCTGCCACGAACCAACACGCAGGAAGCCGACCGAACCATGGCATGGGCTCATACCATAAGGTAGAGCCCATAATTGTAGCCAGTTCTTGTCCTCATAGGCGGACGAGGTGTGGAGACAGACGTTGCAGACGGGTTTATTCTTAACACTTAATTATTTATTGTCATTATGAAAAATCTAGACACAATCTGTGTACAAGGTGGTTGGCATCCCACCAAGGGTGAGCCACGAGTGCTGCCCATCTATCAAAGCACCACATTCAAATACGACACCAGCGAACAGATGGCCCGCCTCTTCGACCTTGAAGATGAGGGCTACTTCTATACACGCCTTGCCAATCCCACCAACGATGCCGTTGCAGCAAAGATAAACGAGCTGGAAGGTGGTGTGGGATGTGTGCTCACCAGCAGCGGACAGGCCGCCAACTTCTATGCAATATTCAATATCTGTCAGGCAGGCGACCACTTCATAACCACTAACAACATCTATGGAGGTACGTACAATCTGTTTGGAGTCACCCTGAAGCAACTCGGCATTGACTGCACATTTGTAGACCCCGACTGGGACGACGCACGCATCGAGGCCCTGTTCCGCCCCAACACCAAGTGTTTCTTCGGAGAGACCATAAGCAATCCGGGAGGCGTGGTGTTCGACATTGAACGATTTGCCGACATGGCACACCGCCACGGAGTGCCACTCATAGTCGACAACACATTTGCCACACCCATCAACTGCAGGCCACTGCAGTGGGGATGCGACATCATTACCCACTCCACAACCAAATACATGGACGGACATGCCACACAGGTGGGCGGAGCGATAGTAGACTCCGGACAATTCCCCTGGGATGAATACTCCGACCGCTTCCCCGGCCTGACGACCCCCGATGCAAGCTACCACGGCCTGACCTACACCAAGGCGTTTGGGCAGAAAGCATACATCACCAAGGTTGTGACACATCTCATGCGCGACATCGGAAGCATACCAGCCCCACAAAACTCGTTCCTCCTCAACCTCGGACTCGAGACACTACACCTGCGAGTGGCGCGTCACTGCCAAAACGCACAGCGAGTGGCCGAGTGGCTCGAACAAAACCCCAGGGTGGCATGGGTGAACTACGCCGGACTTAAAAGCAATAAGTATTACACGCTGGCACAGAAGTATATGCCCAACGGCACATGCGGAGTTATAGCGTTCGGACTCAAAGGAACACGCGACGATGCCATACGCTTCATGGACAACCTGCAGTTCATCTGCATCGTAACCCATGTGGCCGATGCGCGAACATGTGTCCTGCATCCAGCCAGCCACACACACCGTCAGCTATCCGACGAGCAGTTGCTCGAGGCTGGTGTGCGTCCCGACCTCATAAGGCTAAGCGTCGGAATAGAAAATGCCGACGACATCATAGCCGACCTCCAGCAGGCAATGGACAAGCAATGACATATACATAGGAAAAAACAAGGATATCCTCGCGAGCGGTTGAGGATATCCTCGCAAGCTGTTAAGGATATCCTCGCGAGCGGTTGAGGATATCCTTACTTTTTTACCCCCGTGGATTCAACCGGCCGTCATGAGAGGGTGTCGTAACCGCTGACATCAATATGCGGTTGCGGCCAAAAGTTTGCAGCAGGAGGGGGGAACGGGTGTTTGCACGTACTGAGTAGGGCTGTCATGAAGAGATTTCAGTGAAAACATTTGGTGGTGTCGATAATAAGTAGTATATTTGTCGGCAGAATATATCTAAACTACTTATGCAATGAAGAAATCGGTATTGATATTTGCTTGCCTCGTGACGAGCAGTTTGGTGTTTGCCCAAAGTCGTTGGGTGGGCACATGGGGCACGGCTCCGCAGTTGGTAGAGAACAACAACAACCCTCCTTCGCCTGGATTGGGTGGCAACTCGTTGCGCCAGATTGTGCAGGTGTCGATAGGTGGCGAACGGGTGCGACTGAAGCTGACAAACGAGTTCAGCAATGGTCAGACACAGATAAAGGCTGTGGAACTGGCATATGCCAAGACGGCCGGCAGCAGCAGCGCAATTGACGAGAGCTCGACGGTGAGCCTTACGTTTGACGGCAATGCTGGTGTTACCATTCCTGCAAAAGGCAAGGTGGTGTCCGACCCTGTGGACTTCCATCTTGAGGGGCGGCAGAATGTGGCAATCACCATACACTATGGGTCGGCTTCTTCGACCAATGTGAGCGGACATCCCGGCTCGCGCACCACGTCGTACCTGAAGCAGGGTAACACTACGAACTTCAGCGGAGCTACTACTACCGACCACTGGTATAACATCCTGGCACTTGAGGTTGAAGCTCCCGAGGAAGCGGGCGCTGTGGCCATTCTGGGCAATTCGATTACCGACGGGCGTGGTTCGACCACCAACCAGCAGAACCGCTGGCCCGATGTGCTTTCGCGCCGACTGCTGGCCAACGAACCGACGAGTCATGTAGCGGTGCTCAACATGGGCATCGGTGGCAACTGTGTGCTCGGCGGAGGTCTGGGGCCGGCTGCCGTGAACCGATATCAGCGCGACTTGCTGGGTCAGGAAGGCGTGAAGTGGATCATATTGTTTGAAGCCGTGAACGACCTGGGAGGTGCTCAGAATGGTGTGCAGACAGCCAAACGCATCATCGACGTGTATAAGCAAATCATACGCGAAGCACACCAGAAAGGTATATATGTGTTTGGTGCTACAGTCACACCATTCAAAGGCAACAACTACTACTCGGCCGACCACGAGAAGGGGCGTAGCACACTGAACCAGTGGATTCGCAGCACGAAGATGCTCGACGGAGTGATAGACTTCGACGAGGCGGTGCGCAATCCCGACAACCCCGAAGCCATGCAGTCGCAGTTCCTGTTTGAAAACGACTGGCTGCACCTGAACGCCAAGGGTTATGAGGCGATGGGTGGATGTATCGACCTGAACTTGTTTACCAAGACCGACCCCGTGTCGGACGTGGAGGACGAGACCGAAGAATATGGCGAAGCACTATGGATTGAGGCCGAAGACCTGCGCACCACCACTGCAGGCACGGCATTCGGGTTGCAAGAAGATGCAGCGGCATCGAAGGGACAATATCTGGAAACTGTGGTGCAGACGGCAAACGGAGCCCCTGCCGACAGTGCATACATCCTCGCAGCCAAATTTACCACTCCAAAGACCGACACATACTATGTATATGCACGTGTGAAGTGCCCCACATGGGACGACGACAGCTACTACGTGAGCCTCGACGGTCCGCTGACCAGCAGTTTTGTGAACGGACTCCAGACTGCATCATGGGATTGGAAAGAGATATATCATGGCACCATGCGGTCAGGTGAGCACAAACTCTATATAGGCGGCCGTGAGGATGGTGCCTGCCTCGACAAACTCTGCATCACCACCAACCCAGAAGCTCCAACAGGCATGGGAGGCACTGCCACACCTACAGCCATCAACCGCCCGGCCACCGACCAGTCGGCCGAGCGGGTGGACATATACAGCATCGACGGCATACGCCTGACAAACAGCGCCATGCGCGGCACATTGATTGAAGTGCATCACAAAAGCGACGGAAGTGTAGAGGTGAGGAAAGTGAAAGAATAAAAGCAACAATAGAATCCCAAAAAGCAACAATAGAGACCCAAAGCAACAATAGAGACCCAAAGCAACAATAGAACCAAAAAACAACAATAAACCAAAAAACAACTTACACCTACTATGAACATCACAAAACGTATTGCGTGCATCATCGCTTCGATGATGCTGCTGGCGATGACCTCAGTGGTCGTTGCACAAGAGTCAGATGTGTCGCAGCGTAGGGGCGCATTGGCTAAATGGTCTACCTACCGACAGATAGCCAATCAAGCCACCGACCACTCGGCATTCGACCAACTGCTGGCCGAAGCTGAGAAGGCCACTACCGATGCCGACACACAAAGCTATGATGCCCAACTATGGACAGCACTGAAACACCTTATCGCTACCGGCGAGACCAAGACCGGTCAGTTCGATCTCACGGCGCTGGTGGCAAGCAACTTCGAAGTGAGGGAATTCACCAACTCGAAGACTGGCAACGTGACCTACACCCTGACCGACATGCCTGCCGGAAACTACACACTGAAGGTGCAAGCCTTCCAGCGTCCGACCGACAATCTGACATCAAACTCATGGTATGAGTCGGGACGCGATGTCTATAAGACCAATATATTCATCGGCTCAGCCTTGCAGCCCATCAAGAACATCAACGACGACGCACGCTTCCGCCTCACTCAGACCAGTTCGGACACCGAGGGAGCCAACAGCCTGTCAATTCCTGGTTCGCTCTCGGGAGCTAAGGCTGCATTCAATGCCGGATTGTACTGGAACGTGATGCGCACTACCGTCGAGACCGATGGCGACCTAAAAGTGGGTGTACGCATTGCATCGGCATCGACCGACAACTGGATGGTGTGTGGACAGATGCGCCTGTACTACGGAGCTAAAACCGTGGAAAAGACCTTGCGACAGTTGGTGAGATACAACATAACCGAAGACACATACGCCAACGTAGAGACCGACATAGTGGTGAATCCGGGCAAACCTGTGCCACTCTGCCTGCCGTTCAACCTCACCAAGTCGCAGACCGACTCGCTCTTCAGAGCCGTGTATGTGCTGGGAGGAGTGGAAGAAGTGGATGGAAAGCTCGTGGGCAAGCTGGTGCCCGTGAGCACCATCGAAGCCGGACACAGCTATTATGTAGAGGTTGACGAGACAACCACAGTGGGAGGAAAAGACGTGCTGATGCGAGCTGTAGTGCCCGACAGCGTCCCTGCACTATGGGAAGGCGGCTACATGGTGGGTACCTACATGACCAAAGGCTATGGAGCCACACTCTATCTGGCACCGGCCTTGCAGTCGAAAGCATCGACACTGACCCTGCAACCCATGGACTATAAAGACATGAGTTTCACCACCAACCTCGAGAACACCACCGCCCGACGCTATCTGGCCACAGGACCATATACCGAAGCATCGCCATCGGTCATCAGCAGCTACTACATGACCCCGCCATTGCGTCGCGACCAACCAAAGGCCGTAGTGATACCCGTGCCCGAAAGCACCGACCGCATAAAGCTCACCCTGGCCTTCAAGCCCGACTTCTCGGACGGCAAGTCGCAGAACTTTGTGGCAGGAACCACCATGTGTGAGGTGCAGAACCTCGTGCCACAACGCACATATTACTATAAGGTGGAACAAGGCGAAGAGGTGCTGACCAGCGGACAATTCAAGACCGAAGGAGTGGTGCGCATGATAAAAGCCAGCTCGGTGAGCAACATACGCGACCTGGGAGGATGGACCAACTGCGACGGCAACACAGTGCGCTATGAAAAGATATACCGCGGCAGCGAGTTGAATGTGGGACAGGTGCTCAACTCCTACGACCTTCGCAAACTGCAGATGGTAGGTATGGCAGCCGAGATAGACCTGCGTGCCACCTACAACGTGAACGGACAGAACACCGCTTCATCGCTCGGAAGTTCGGTGCCATACTACTTCTCCGACCTCGGCCGATGGAGCGACAACACCCTGCAACTCGATGTCGACAAGTGGTCGGGCACATTCAAGTTCCTTGTAAACAACGTGAATGCAGGCAAGCCACTCTATTTCCACTGCGCTGTGGGAGCCGACCGCACCGGCTGTCTGGCACAACTCATCGAGGGAGTGCTCGGACTCTCGCGCGACCAGATGTATCACGACTACGAACTCACATCTTATTCACCTGCAGGCGAGCGCAAGAAAGTGAAGCTCGACCCTGCCATCAACTACGTCATCCAGAGTTCGAAGGGTCACACCATGCAGGAGCACTACTTCCACTACCTGGTGACCAAGTTGGGAGTATCGGCCACCGACCTGTGCGACTTTGTGAACAACATGATTGAAGGCGAGAGCACCATACTCACCTATCCGCTCAGCTTCGATTTCAGCGACGATGCTTACTTCGAATCGATGAACGACATCTATGCACGATGCACCGTGGGGTCTGCCATACATAGCGGAGCACGCGCCCAACTGCAAGCCGAAGGTGGCGAAGCAACCAACGTGACCATGAAGGTGGAGGGACTCTTCATAGCGTTTGCCAATGCAACCCTCAATCCAGCCACAACCTACACACTGACCATACCCGCTGGAGCTGTCGACACCCCCGACGGCAAATCGAACAGCGAGGCAGTCACACTCCGCTTCCGCACTCCTGAAACCTTTGCACAGCGCGGATACCTCTATGCACCTGAGCTTGATAAGTTTGTGAGCCGTGGTGCCAACTTCGGCTGCCGCATCATTGCCGACAACTTCGGACTGCCTGTAGCCATATCGACCGACACCGACGGCGACCGCATGCTCAGTTTCCTCGACAACGGGCTCTACCTGTCGCACGACGGATATGGCGACCGTGCATCGACCGCCACCAACCTGAAGTGGACCATCGAAACCGTGGACGACGGCTTTGTGCTCAAATCATCGACAGGCAAGTATATGGCCCTCACAGGCAACAGCTACCTCACAGCCAACGCATCGACAGCCGCACAAGCAACCAAGTTTGTGATGAAGACCGCAGCCGAGCAGCGCGAGATAGTGGCACGCCTGCAGTTCGACAACAACATAGCAGCCCTGAAGAAAGCAGGAGTGGAGACTAATGACGATGCTATTGCCAGTCAACTTGAATCATACAAGACCACAAACCTCACATCGAGCATCAAGAACGCCACATCGGGCAGCACCGGTTCGTGGCCGCTCACCGAACCTGCCGACGCCAAGACAGCCAGCGCACAAGCCTACAACACAGGCAACTACGGCGGCGAACTCTTCAACAAGCATGGATACGTGAGCCAGAGCATCAACGTAGACCGCCCCGGACTCTACAAGGTGACAGCCACCATCCTTTCGCGCCAAGGCAGCAATGCCAACTGCTACTCGCTCGGTCGTGAAGGCTATGCTCTCTCAAACGCATACATCTCGGTCAACGATACCTATTGGGCACAAGTGCCCGACTGGTACTCAGCCGCTGCATCATCGTCCAACCCCGACAACACAGGTCAGGCCAAGACCCTCATGGACCAGGGCAAGTATCGGGTGGAACTCTATGCATACGTAGATGCCAGCAAGCGCATCACCATCAAGGTGCACCAGCCGGCTTACACGGTATTCACATGGTGTGTGTTCAACAACTTCACCCTCACCCGCATCGAGACCGAGGGAGGTACTGACATCGAAGACCCCGACGCCGACCTCACGGGCGAAGGATACAGCGACCTCCTGCCCTCTATGTTCCGTCGGTGGGACGATGCAGTGAACCCCACCACCAGCAGCGATGTGGCATGCGAGTACCATATCGACGAGCCAGCCATCACCGTTTATGGCGATGCATCGCTCACATACCTCAACTATGCCGACCTCTCCGACTACGATAAACTCATCGTGGTCGTGACATCCGACACCCCACGCATGTACTTCAACAAGGTGGATGGTGGCAAATACGACGCCAGCAACGAAGCTGCATCGGGTCGTATAGAAATCACCACCGCAGGCGGATGGGCCGAGAAATACTACACCGTAGT
This sequence comes from Bacteroidaceae bacterium, assembly GCA_017480685.1. Lineage (GTDB taxonomy): Bacteria > Bacteroidota > Bacteroidia > Bacteroidales > Bacteroidaceae > Colivivens. Next base: position 84,861 of record JAFUSD010000002.1, on the reverse strand, counting down.
AGGCAACCGCTGGACCATCGACCTCGCTCAGATGGTGGCCGACAAGGGTTATGCACGCCTCAACGGCATCAAAGGCCCCACCTACGACACATCGGTCACCGTGAGCAAGATGGTGCTCTATAAGACACCACGACGCCTGCCCGTCAACGGAGAAAAGGGATACCTCTATTCGCCCGACACAAAGAAGTTTGTGACAGCCGACGGAACCCTGGGCGACACCGGTGAGCTCTTCACCATAAAAGACGAGAACACCACCTTCACCACACCCGACGGCCGCACACTGCCGGCCTTCCGTTTCCTCACCGACCACCAGTCGGCAGGCGGCGACCACGGTTCGGGGCAGACCATGCTCTCGGTTCGCAACCTCGACCGCGTAACCACTACCGAGGACTACGGCTACGGAGTATTCTCGCTCTATCTGGGCGAGAGCGGCAGCACATTCCGCATCATGAACGCCAAGAACGCCGACCGCGGCATCCACAAGCAGTATGACTGTCTGGGATACGAAGGCGATGTGCTGAAGTTTGTGGCTGAAGCCGATGCACCCTACTGGATATTCATGCCAGAATCAGAATACGTAAAGCCAGAGCCATTGGAAGAAGGCTATAGTGTGCTCGACGGCTCTTTGTATCACGTATGGACAGGCGATGCACCAGGGTCGACCATCGTAGGCAACTACGACGGCACCAGCGGCGACGATACATTCTACGGCGACGGTAACCTCGTAATCGAGCATTATGCCGACCTCACCGACTACGACAAACTCATCATCACAGTCACGTCTGCCACTCCACGTCTGTTCTTCAACAAGGTGGATGGTGGCAAATACAATGCAAGCGATGAAAACGGTTCGGGACGTATCGAGATATCGACCGCAGGCGGATGGGCCGAGAAGTACTTCACCGTGGTCGACGGTGTATGGACCATCGACCTCGCAGCCATCCGTGCCGACAAGGGTTATGTTCACCTCAACGCCATCAAGGGTCCTGCCTACGGACAGAGTGTGGGCATCAGTTCGATGTTGCTGTATAAAGACCCAGAAACTACAGGCATCAGCCAGGTTCACGGGGGCAGCCAGATGGCAACCGACGATTCTCTCATCTATACCATCAGCGGCCAGCGCGTGGCAGCTCCCCAACGGGGCCTCAACATCATCAATGGCAAAACGGTGCTGATTAAGTGAGAGCAAAGCCAAGCTTGCTTAAGCTATGACAAGTCGTGACAAAAGCGAACGAAGTTAATAGCAGAAGCCTATAAGGCTTGTAAGTTTCTATAATTGTACGTATCAAACGATTCACTGCATTTACCAGTCAGCAATAGTTTGTGATATACAAAACATGAAAATATACACGTTGTGTTGCGAGGATATCCTCAACGACTTGCGAGGATATCCTTAACACACTGCGAGGATATCCTCAACGACCTGCGAGGATATCCTCATTTTCCATAAACATCCTTTCATCCTCTTTTTCGCCAAGCGGAATCGTGCTGGCCAGCGTGGGGCGGTGCAGAAAAAAGTGTGGGGATGACGAGGCGAAAATGAGGGACTTTGTGCTGTTTTTTCCGATTATGATGCTGTTCTTTCAGTTTATTTAGTTATCTTTGCAACTCAAAACACTCATGAAACATGAAGATAGCATTGATAGGATATGGCAAGATGGGCCACATGATTGAGCAGGTGGCTCTGAGCCGCGGACATGAAATTGTGAGCATCATCGACATCGACAACCAAGACGATTTCGACTCTGATGCATTCCGCTCAGCCGATGTGGCAATTGAGTTTACTGCCCCACATGTGGCATACGACAACTACCTGCGTGCCTGGCAGCAGGGAGTGAAAGTGGTGTCGGGCAGCACGGGATGGCTGAAAGAACATGGCGACGAGGTGCGCCGTGCATGTAGCGAGGATGGCAAGACCCTGTTCTGGGCTTCCAACTTCAGCCTCGGGGTGGCCATATTCTCGGCTGTGAACAAATATCTGGCCAGCATCATGCAACGGTTTCCGCAATACGAAGTCAGCATGACCGAGACTCACCACATTCACAAACTCGATGCCCCGAGCGGCACCGCCATCACCCTGGCCGAACAGATAAAGAGCGCGGCACCAAGGTTTGCCGATGTAAAGATCAACTCGATTCGTGAAGGCGAAGTGCCCGGAATCCACACGATAGAATACGACAGCCCTGCCGACAAGATAACCATCACCCACGATGCCCATAGTCGCATAGGCTTTGCCCTCGGTGCTGTGATGGCAGCCGAATATACAGCCCAGCACGAGGGACTGCTCACGATGGAAAATATGATGGGACCACTCCTATGATAACCGGCCCCCCTCTTATCCCCCCAAAGGGGGAAGATGCCATCCGGATGGAAATGACCAAATAATAAAATAGTACATAAATCGTAAATAGTAAATCGTCAAATCGTAAATGAACACATAGTACCAAATGGTAAATGGTAAATCTGTAAATAGTAAATAAGATTATGACAAAATTCAAAGGAACGAAACAGATAAAGGCTGAGCGCGAGAATGCTGCTGCCGACGAGAAAAAGAACAGACGCATGAACTGGGTGAAGTTTATCATCTTCACCATCCTCTACCTTGCATTCCTCTACTGGGTTGGCAGCTGGTGGGGACTCATCGTACTGCCGTTCTTGTTCGATGCCTACATCACCAAGAAGATAAAGTGGACCTGGTGGAAGGAACTCGAGAGCCCCGTGGCACGCACCATCATGAGTTGGGTCGATGCCCTGGTGTTCGCCCTCGTGGCCGTGTATTTCGTCAATCAGTTCTTCTTCCAGAACTATCAGATACCAAGCTCCTCGCTCGAGAAGTCGTTGCTCACCGGCGACTACCTGCTTGTGAGCAAGCTGAGCTACGGCCCGCGCATACCGCAGACACCGCTCACCATGCCGCTCACACAGCACACACTGCCATTCGGCGGCATTCAGTCATACATAGAATGGCCACACTGGGACTACCGGCGGGTGAAAGGCCTGGGACATGTGGAGTGGGGCGACATCGTGGTGTTCAACTATCCCGCAGGCGACACGGTGGCCGTGAACTTCCCCGGCGACTTCTACGAACGTTGCTACATGCTGGGCCTTCAAGCCATGAACGAGCAGGGAGTGCGCCTGCCGCCGATGAAAGAACTATCGACCGAAGAGCAGATGCGCATGTTCGACCAGCTCTATGCCATGGGTAAACAGATTGTGGTGCAGCAGAGCAATGTGTACGGACCGATAAAGAGCCGACCCACCGACCGCCGCGAAAACTACGTGAAACGCTGTGTGGGGCTGCCCGGACAGACCCTTCAGATTAAAGACAAGATAATATACATAGACCAGGAAGCCAAGCCTACTCCCACACTGGCGCAGTTCAACTACTACATATATGCCAAGGGTCCGTGCCCCGACAAGCTGAGGGCCGATATCGACATGAGCGACGAGGACTACCGCCAGTGGAACGACCGCCCCGACCACCCGTTCGAGGAGCACCGGCTGGGTGTGCCGCTCACCAAGGCAGCGCTCGAGACACTGAAGAGCCACACCGAACTCATCGACAGCATCGTAGAGATTCTCGACTCGAACTCGGGCCATGTATATCCCCTGAACCACGACTACGGGTGGACCCGCGACAACTACGGCCCTGTGTGGATTCCGAAGAAGGGCGAGAGCATCGACCTCAACCTCGACAACATAGCCATCTACGACCGCCCCATCAGGGTGTATGAAGGGCATGACCTAAAGGTGAAAGACGGCAAGATATACATCGACGGCAAGGAAGCCACCAGCTATACATTCACGATGGACTACTACTGGATGATGGGCGACAACCGCCACAACTCGGCCGACAGCCGCTACTGGGGTTTCGTGCCCGAAGACCACGTGGTGGGTAAACCGCTGTTCATCTGGTGGTCAGTATGCCCCGACTCCAACCCTGAAGCAAGCCACATACGCTGGCACAGGCTCTTCACGTGGGTAGATAACATCAAGTGATGGAAAGATACATCAAGTGATGGAAAAATACATCATAAACCCCCGCTTTGCCGACTATGAAGACTTGGTGCGGCAGTTGCTGCCCGGGAGATTCGACAGTGCAGGGCAACTCATCTATGACTCGCGCAACAAGGTGCGCGACATAGAGACTGCCATGGGTCACATCATCGTCAAGAAATTTCGCCGTCCGCCATTGCATCAACGCATCGACTACACGTTGCGGCGCCCCTCGAAGGCACGGCGGGCATACCGCTATGGTGTGAGGCTCGACGAGTTGGGGCTGAGCACACCCACCCCCATTGCATGTGTAGAGACCTACAGGCATGGATTGTTTACCGACGGGTATGTCGTAACCCTGCCTTGCTACGACCCCGACCTGCGCATCTTGCGCCGTGAACCCGACTCACACCCCGACTTGATAAACGCCCTGATGACTTTCATGGTCAACCTCCATCAGCATGGATTCATGCACGGCGATACCAACCTCTCCAATTTCCTCTATCGTCCCGATGACTCATCGCCCACACACTACCGCATAACCACCATCGACATCAACCGCTCGGTGTGGATTGAGCATCCCACACAGCAGCAGTGCCTGGCCAACTTGATGCGGCAGACACACATACGCCCCTTGCTTGCAAGCCTGGTTGAGCGTTATGCACAGCTCAGGGGGTGGGATGCCGATGAGTGTGTGAAGACCGTCATGCACTTGCTCAACCAGTTTGAAAAACGCAAACGACTCTTAAACCGACTGAAACTGAAATGACACGAGACGAATTTGATGCCCAGCTCAGCGCATGCCAAGATGTGGTGAAGCAGATACAGACATCGGCCTTTGAACTGCATGCCAGCGTGTGTCAAACCTACGACGGCACCCACCCCTACAGCCTCCACCTGCAGATGGTGGCCGACGGCGTGTTGAAATATGGCCACGAGGTGTGCCAGGAGGCAGCCGACGTGTTGCCGATTATCTTTGGCGCATACTTCCACGACAGCATAGAGGATGCCCGCCTCACCTACAACGACGTGGTGAGTATGGCACGCCGATTCATGACAGAGGGGCAGGCCTACATGGCGGCCGAGATTGTCTACGCACTGACCAACGACAAAGGGCGCACTCGTGCAGAGCGTGCCGGAGAGAACTATTACCGAGGCATAAGGCAGACACCCTATGCACCGCTCGTGAAACTGGCCGACCGACTGGCAAACACCACATACTCGGCAACACACTCCAACGAAGCCAACCGCCACATGCTGGGGGTGTACCGAAACGAGATGCCACACTTCATAAAGTCGATACAGCCCGACGGCACCGACCCCCGCACTGCACTGCCACCATCCATGGTGCATGCACTGCTGACGCTGGTGGAATGAAAGACCACGTTGCAGGACACTGCATGAGATGTGTAAATGCAAGGATATCCTCAACAGCCTGTGAGGATATCCTCAACAGCCCGCAAGGATATCCTCGACATGCCGCGAGGATATCCTCATTTTTTTCCACATTCGTACTCATTATTGTGCAGAGAAGGAAATAAATGAGTGTGAAGTGGTACGCATTATGAATTATTTCGTATCTTTGCAGTCGGAAATATAGGGTAAAACGACGTATGACGATAGGATTTGACGCAAAACGCCTCTTCTGCAACTTCACGGGGCTGGGCAATCATAGCCGCACTACGGTCGACATGCTTTGCACGTCATACCCCGACTTGCAGATGGTGCTCTACACGCCCCGCATGGTCGTGAACGACATAACGGCTCCATACACCAGGCGGCAGCAATGCCGGGTGGTCACCCCACATGGCACTATGGGTGGCAGCCTTTGGCGCACCCTGAGCCTGGCCGGCCTTGCCCAGAGCGATGGAGTCGACGTGTTCCACGGCCTGTCAAACGAGTTGCCCACAGGTTTACGACGCAAGGGGGTGAGGTCAGTTGTCACCATTCACGACGTGGCGTTCCGCACATTCCCCGACATGTATCGCGCCCACGACCGCATGGTCTACGACCTGAAGTGGCGACACGCCTGCCGTGTGGCCGATGTGATAATTGCCATCAGCGAGTGTACGAAACGCGACATAGTGAAATTCTACGGTGTCAGCGAAGCACGGATACGGGTGGTCTATCAGCCCGTAGGCCTCGAATACTACGGCCAACCACTGGAGCCCACACCCGCGGCAGAACCCTACATGCTCTATGTGGGGTCGGTCAACTCGCGAAAAAACCTGATGGGAGTGGTGCAGGCCATGAACCTGCTGCCTGCCGACCAGCGCATGCGCCTCGTGGTAGTGGGAAACGGCGGAGCCTATAAGCGCGAAGTGGCCGAATACATAGAACGCAGCGGCCTGAGCCACCTCGTAGAATGGCGCCAGGCGGTCGATGTAGCGACCCTGAGACGCCTCTATACCGATGCCGCCATGATGGTCTACCCCTCGTTCTACGAGGGATTCGGGCTGCCAGTGGTCGAAGCATCACTCTGCCAGTGTCCGGTCATCACGTCAAACGTGAGCAGCCTGCCCGAAGCCGGCGGACCACACGCCCTGACCGTAGACCCTGAAAAGCCCGAAGAAATAGCACAGATGATGCAGACGCTCATTACCGACGAAAACCTGCGACGGCAGACAGGCATGCAGGCACGACACTACGCCATGCAGGCATTCCACCCACAGACACTGGCACACCAGCTGATGGCAGTGTATGAGAGTTGCCTGTAAAAAACCAAACTTACGAAATAATAGTACAAGATAGAATATGAAGACAATACTCACCGTCGGAGTCTACGACCTGCTACACATAGGCCATGTAGAGCTGTTCCGCAAGGCACGCGCATTGGGCGACCACCTCGTTGTGGCTGTGCAAGACTCAGAAGTCGTGAAAGCCTTTAAGCCCGATGCACACCTTGTATACACCACCGAGGAACGCTGCTACATGGTAAAAGCCATACGCTATGTAGACCAAGTGGTGGTATACCGCAACGTGAAAGACATAGTGAAGACGGTAGACTTCGACTGCTTTGCCAAAGGCCCCGACCAATGCCACGACGGATTCAAGGCCGCAGAAGAGTGGTGCCGCTCAAACGGCAAGGAAATCGTGGTGCTGCCACGAACCGAAGGCATCTCGTCGACCGAGCTGAAAGAACTGATACGAGGAATGTAAACTAAGCCTTCACATCCAGCAACGACGTGTCGAACTCACGATACGGATGTTCCAAGTCCATATAGAAAAAGTTGTGCTGATGAATCTTATCGGCAGGCGGAGGCGTCATGTAGTCGCCAAACAACTGAGAGAGATAACTATCGTTATCCCGCATACCCATCACCCTACGGCCCTCAAACTCCACAGGCGTGGGCTCGCCCAACACTGCCACCTTATCGACCATGCTGCCCAGCCCGTCGTTATGGTTCACGGCAGCCAGCCGGCTTGTGCGCAAGTCGTACTTCATCATGTGTGCCTTGATTTCACCTTGCAGCCCCGCCAGGGTATACAGGCGGCGGACCAGCAGCGGAATCCACGACGACGGACCGCGACCATGACGGTAGGGGTCGCGGAAGAGAAAGTACAGAGCCTTCTTCAGATACTTATAGCGCAAATCGTAAAGACGCTGGCTGAGCCACCCCTCGGGAGCTCCGTCGATAGGAAACACATCCACATATACACCACCCAGATAGTACAAATGCGGACGCTCAATCAGCGTGGTGCTGGCATCCTGCACCTTGCCAAAATGCAGTGGATAAGAAGAATCAGTCTCAAACGACACAAACTCGTAGGGAGCAGGCAGCCACTCGCGGCAGTGAACAATCAGCTGTTCGTAATCCTCGCGAGGCATGGCAATGTCCATATCATCATCCCAAGGAATAAAACCCTTATGACGAACGGCACCAAGCAAACTGCCATCCACCAGATAATAGCGCAGACCATGCAGGGAACACATAGCGTCAATTGCCAGCAAAATGTCGAGCAGACGCAATTGTAAAGGACGTATTTCGTATGTAGCCATCTGTCAAATCAAAAAACAATTAATTCTCACCAGTCACTTCCTGATAGCAATATCGGCAGAGGGGCTCATATTCGTTGACCTCGCCCAGCAACACACGGCGCTCGTCGGTCACCTTACGATGCGACACGTATGCCAGTGCACCACACTTCACGCAGATGGCATGCACCTTCGTAACATCGTCGGCAATGGCACACAGCGCAGGCATGGGGCCGAAAGGTATGCCGCGGAAGTCCATGTCGAGACCAGCCACAATAACCCTCACCCCACGTCGGGCCAACTGGTTGCACACATCGACAATGCCCTCGTCGAAGAACTGAGCCTCGTCAATACCTATCACGTCGCAGTCGGAGCCAAGCAGGAGGATGCTCGACGAGTTGTCTACAGGAGTTGAATTGATGGAAACACCCTCGTGCGTCACTACATCGGCATCAGAGTACCTGGTGTCGATAGCGGGTTTGAATATCTCGACATTCTGGTGTGCGAATTGTGCACGCTTCATGCGGCGTATGAGTTCCTCGGTCTTGCCCGAGAACATGGAGCCACACACTACTTCGATGCGTCCGGTACGCATCATCTCGCCATTGCGATAATCTACTGGGTTGGACACGGTCTTATTTACTATTTACTAATTTACTATTTACCATTTATTATTTGTACATCCACGGTTTTATATTAGTACATCCACGGTTTTATATTAGTACATCCACGGTTTTATATTAGTACATCTACAGTTTGTTATTGGTAAATCTACCAATACTCCATTCTTTTCCGTGCGGAGTTACGATTCCTTTCTCCTTTGTGGTGTGTGAGGCGGAGTGAGTTGCTCAGATTTTCCACTCTTCAGTCTTCACTTTTCACTCCCCTTCTTCGGTTTATTCCCCTACCAGGAACTGCCCGTACTTGCTGATGCCTTCGGCCGAGACATCGATGAGGGTGCATACAGAGTTGTTGTAGAACTCTATGGTGGCTTGCCCGTAGCGGTCGGTCGTGACGTTTGGGTTCCAGTACAGGGTGCGTCGGTAGTCGTGAATCTCGGGCAGGGAGGCGTGGCTGTAGTCGGGATTGTAGTATTCTACCGGGCGTGTGAATCCTTGGAAGTTGTATTCGCGTCCGCGAATGATGTGTGTGCTGTCGTTGGGATAGGTGGTCACCATGATTACACGGTCCACACCGTATGTCTGCCCATTGCCTGCTTTCCTGTCTTGGTGGTAGTGCTCGTAGGGCGTCGGCCTGCGTGGCGCGTCGGTCACTACGCTTATGTTGCGCAATATGGGGAGGAAGTTGTTGTTGGCTTGCACCAATGAATACTGGCCTACTCCGTCTACCTCGGTCCATCCCACCTCTTCGTTGTTCATGGATGTCATGTATTGCAGGACGGTGTAGCTGTGGAAGAAACTGATGATTGCATCCAGCGAAGTCTCTCTGTAGTCGAGCAGGTCGTTTGTGTTATAGTATCCCTGGTCCCACATGTCGTTGACGAAATCGATGATGGATGTGGTGTATACGGGCTTGTTGCGGTTGCGCTGTGCGTGTGCACGTCGTGATGCTTTGATTGTGACCTGCGGAATCCAGTCGGATGCGTATATGTCTTCTGATATGTCCTCCCATGTTATTTTCTTGTCTTTCACGCTGTCGGGGCTGTTTGTCTCATACCAGCTGTATTCTTTGAGTCCCTGGGGATAGAAGTATTGCTTGCGCAGGAATATCTGCGGGTCGTGGGTGAGCATGTCGTATTTCTTCTTGTTTTTCTCTATCTTGTCTACAAACTTGGCTCTCAGTGCCAGTGTGACGTATCCGTAGAAGGGGTCGTATGCGAATGAGAATCGTCCGTTGGTGTCGGCTTCGACCACTCCCTTGAACCTGTAGTAGTCTCCTTCTTGCAGGTCGTCGTTCATGTTGAGTATTGAGCATGCAATTTGTAGTTTGCGTTCGCCTTTCTTGAACAGTTGCTTGCGCAGTGCCTTTGCTTCGCCGAATATTACCATCTTTTGTTCTGGCAGGTATCGCAGGTTGGATGCTTCGGGGTTCACTATGTCGTGCCAGTCATATCGTCGCCATCCTTGTACCATGAGCAGCAGGTCGAGTGCCTGGCGGTGGTGTTCGTCGTCGGCCTCGAAGTAGTAGTCGGGCATTTCTACGAATCCTTTGATTTCTGACTCGAGGAGCAGGTTGGTCATGATGTTGCCGGTGGCGAATGATGGTGAGAGTTGTGTTGCATCGCGCACTGCCACCGACATGGTCTGTCCTGCCAGTGCTTTGCCGCGTGGGTCGGTGGCGAGCAGGTTGAGGCGTATGTGTTCGAGTGGTTGGTATGGGCGGTTGGCTATTCCTGCTATTGTGATTTTTCCTTTCGACTCGTATAGTTTGTTGACGAAGAAGAGTCGGTCGGCAAAGACGGTGCCGGTGCTGTCGTGTAGCACTACTTGGTTCACTCCTTCCGGCAGGTCGTCGAGGTAGGTTGCGGTTGCCCATCGTGGCGATTTGTCTACTTTGTATGTTGCTATTTTCCTGCCTCGGCAGAAGATGCTGAGTTGGAGGTCGTGTGGTGTGCTGAAGTGTTGTGCCACGTCGAAGTATACTGCTTCCTTGTCTTGTTCCACGATGATGCGTCCGCCGTCGCGTTCTATTTCGGGCAGGTTGAATGAGAAGTTTTTGTCGGGGGTGCTGTATGTCACTCTGTATTTCCTGCCTCTGTGTGGTGTGAATGTGAACATGCCGCGTCCTGCATGGATTGGGCGTAGTGTGTCTACCACTTCGCCTTCTTCTTCGAGCAGTGCTGTTATGTTGAGTCGTTCCAGTTTTTGGTTTACGGCTTCCCATGCCACTCGGCATGGCATTCCGTCAATGAGCATTCCGCTTTCGGGGTAGAAGTTTATGTTGAAGTCGGGTGTTTTCCATCTCACTTCGTAGTCGCCCATTGTTATTTTCACTGGTATGATGCGCCGCATGTAGTTTTGTGCACTGTCTGGACGTGTGTATATTGGTATCACTCTTGAGTAGAGGTTGTTGTAGAGGCGGTAGTTGGTTGTCATCACGTCGCTGTCGATGTTGAATCCGGAGTCGTACTCGTCGTTGAAGAAGATGGGGTTGCCTTCTTCGTCATACTTCACCCATCCGCGGTCCAGGTTGGTGCGTGTCAGGGCATATTGTGTCTCGTTGTCTCTTTCTTCGTTCAGTATTGCTTCGCGGTTGGCAGCGGTGAGGTTTCGTGAGTTCCACGATGGTATCACTTCGAATCCGAAGTTGAGCATCCACTTGGTGTATGCTCTCACTTCGTAGTATCCGGCGAATGCCGTGTCGCTCACGGCAAAGCATCCGTTGGCTTGTCCGTGCTCGTCTACCACCAGTTGCTGGCGTTCCATGAGGTATCCCTGTTCGTTGAGCAGTTCGGTGTAGAGCACTCGGCTGAGTGGTTCGGGGCTGTTGTCGTCGGCCAGCACTACGTAGGCTTTATACCAGATGGTGTCGCCCTGGAAGTAGCAGTTGTTGTCGAAGTGCATGTATACTTTTTCCTGCACTGGCAGCACGGGGGTGGTGGGGTCGCCGGCATGCGCGTATGTGGTTATGAGCATCATGCAGAGCATGCAGCACAGCGATGTTATCGGCAATGGTTGTCTCATGTGTTCTGGGGTGTGTTCAGTTTATTTTCTCGATACTGACTGCAGCCTCGTCGCCTGAGCATGAGTCGTAGGTCACACGCACTGTGTCGCCTATTTCGATGCCGTCGGTCTGGTTCACTTCGAATGTGAAGTAGAGTGAGTCGCCTGTGTCGAGGCTTATGAGTTCGAGGGCATGCATCGACGTGCCGTCGCCCACGATGCCTATCACCTCGCCGCCAGTGTCGGTTGGTCTGTCGTCATGCGTCTTTTGGCCGTCGTTCACACATGCCGTCATTGCAATTGCTGCGGCTATGAGTGTCGTGATTGTTTTCTTCATCATATATATATATTTGGACTTGGTTGTTTGTTTATGTGTCCATCATCTGGATGGCTGTCGTATGTTGTCAATTGTCTGTTACTTTATTTATGCGGTTCACCACTCTTGCAGTCGACAGTGTTTGTCCGGTTTCATCGGCAATATCTACGTTCCAGACGTGTATTGTCCGTCCTGCCGAGAGCAGTGTTGCCCTGGCCCTCACCACTCCCTCTGTGGGCGACATGGCGAGGTGGTTGCCGCTCACTTCTATGCCGCACACGCTGCAGTCTGTGCCTGCCACGTGTATCGAGCCGGCTCCTGCTGCCGTCTCGGCCAGTGCCAGGTAGGCTCCGCCATGAACTATGCCTTGGTGTTGCCTGCAGGCCGGCGATATGGGCATGTCTACCACCACGGCATCGTCGTCGGTAGGTACGAATGTCATGCCCAGCGCCTGCATCATGGTGCCGGCGGTGTGGTGGTTCAGTAGGTTGCATTCTTCTTGTGTAAGCATGGCGTGTGTGCCTGCTCCTTATGGAGGTAGGCGAGACAAAGGTACGAAATAATTCATTATGCTGGATGTTTATTGCGTATTATTTTTATGCAGAGGCAAAAAAACATGACTGTCAGTGTCCGTTTTCTTCATAACGGGTGTAAAAACGACGGGGGGCGCAGCGGGCGGCGGCGTGGGTGTCGGTGCAGTCAGTAGGTGGTAGTGTTTTGGTGCACTGATATGGGTGGTGAAAAATGAGGATATCGTCAACGCCCTGCGAGGATATCGTCAACGGCCCGCGAGGATATCGTCAACGCCCTGCGAGGATATCGTCAACGGCCCGCGAGGATATCGTTGTTTCCTGCCATCGATACCGGCAGGTGGATGCATGCTCTTGCTTTTGCCGTTTTTTTCGGGCTTTCGGGGCATTTTGTTGTGCTTTAGTCAACCTGCATATCGTATTATTTCGTATCTTTTCAGCAGGCTTGACGTGTGTGCGTGCCGTTTTCGTCGCCCCGCAGCTGCAGAATGAGGGGGAAATTCTCCCGCTTATTGCTTAATCATATTAATTAATCATCACTCATCATATATCATGAACATACGTCTGATTGTGCTGTTTGCAGCCATGCTGTGGGAAACCTGCTGTGTGCATGCCCAGCTCGAGGATGTGAGCATATCGCCCCTCAGCCATAGCGGCAGCCAGCCTCTGAACGAGGTGACCCAGGTGTTTCAAGACTCGCATGGCTATGTGTGGTATGGCACCACGAACGGCCTGTGCCGCGACGACGGCTATGCAATACACGTGTTTCGCAAGAATGTGTTCCGCCCCGATGCTCTCGATGTGAACGAGGTGACGGTCATAGCCGAAGACGGGTCGGACCACTTGTGGGTAGCCACCTCGGCAGGGCTCATACGCATGAACCCCGGCACGTTTGAGATGGAGCGCGTGGGCGACGATGAGCTGATGAACACACGTGTGGAGTTTATGCTGGCATCGGCCGACGGCTCGATATGGGCCATGGGCACCCGCCACCTGTATCACATAAGTGCCGAGGGCCGGATACTGAGGATGTACGACACGGGGCCCATCTTCTGCCTCTATGAAGATGGCTACGGACGCCTCTGGGTATCGCGCTACGGAATGGGGCTTCAGGTGCTGGATGTGGCCACCGGGCGGTTTGACACCAAGGTGGAAGGCATTGAGGTGTCGGCCATGATTCACGATCGTGCCAACGGCTGCTACTGGCTCTGCGACCGCAACGATGGTTTCATGAAATACGTGGAAGGACACGACGGCACACCACCCGTGGTAGAACGGCAACCCGACGTGATGGACGACTACGGACACCGCATCACGCTCTACACCCACCTGGTGCAGGACGACCGCTACGGATACATCTGGGCAATTGCATACTACCGCGGCCTGTACGTGTTCCGACCCTCTGCCGAGGGCCATCTGCAACGGCTCTCCACCGCCGGAATGCTGCCGCAGAACAACTACATATACAACAGCATAGACAAACGCGGCGACGGGCGCCTGTGGGTCACCGGCTTCGACTCGCAGAGCTTCGTCATAGACCTTGACGGCAACCGCATAAAATACGACACCCTGCCCACACTGGCACACCTCACACACTTCGCACCATCGGTGATGGCACTATGCAGAGACGGCGGCGGTGTGTACTGGGTGATGCAGAAACGCAACAACCTGTGGCTGTATGATGCCGCCACCGACTCATGGACCGACTACATGAAACTGCCACAGGTGAACAAGCTGCCGCTATACCTCACACAACACCTCATACCATCACACACGCACACACAGCGCGTATGGGCTGTCTATAGCTACGAAGCCATACTGCTGGAGCGCCAAGGCATGAACCTGACAATGATAAAGCGGGTGAGCACCGGTGTGGAGCAAGACGAGAGAGCCGGAATCACCACTGCATACGAAGACACAGGCTGCAACCTGTGGATGGGTACCCGACACGGACTATACATGATGCCCCACGACAGCAGCCTGCCACGACACATAGGCACCACCGACGGCGAGATAGCCGACATGGCAGAAGACAGACAACACAACATCTGGTGTGCTGTGCGCGGACAAGGACTGCTGAAGGTGACCCCAGGCGGCGAGTCACACCTATACCCGTTAGGAATCGACATAATAACCGTGACCACCGCCGCACCCTACATCTGGATAGGTACACGCGAAGGACGCGTATACCGGTTCGACGAATCGCAAGACGAGGGCAAACGATACAGCGACTTCACCGAAGACTGCGGCATGAACGGCGAAAGCATAGAACACCTCGACACCGACTGCTTCAACCACCTGTGGATAATGACCAGTCAGGGAGTGAAAGAATACAACCCCGCCAACGGAGCATTCCGCACCACAACCACCGCAACCCCCTCGTGCCCACTGCTGAGACTGCTGCCATCGTCAGTATTCATAGACCCCACCGACAGCCTCATATACATAGGAGGTATTCCGGGATTCATGACCCTGAGCCCATCGAAAAAACTGGAAAGCAAACCCACACGGGTCATACCACACATAACCGATGTATCAGTGGCAGGTGCCTCCGTGTGGTTCGACCCTAAGAACCATGCACGCCCCGGCGAGATAACCCTCGGCCACAACGCACACAACATCACCATCAGCTTCTCGTCGCTCGATTTTGCCAACCTGCAAAACATACGCTACGCATACAAGATGGACGGAGTGGACGACGACTGGACAGAACTGGACGCCGGACACAACACAGCCATATACAACCGCCTGCCACGAGGCCGACACACACTACACATAAAGTCTACCGACACCAACGGACTATGGAGCGATGCCGAAACACGACTCTACGTATATCGCCAGCCGGCATGGTATGAAACCATACTGGCATACATCATCTACACACTGATAGCAATCGCGGCAGCAACTACGGTCATCATGCTCTACAAACGCCATCTGGAAAAGCAAAACCAGAAGAAACTGGCCGACAACATAACGCAGGCCAAGATGACATACTTCACCAGCATAAGCCACGAACTGCTCACCCCACTCACCATAATCAACCTGCTGGCCGGACGCCTGAAACCACAGCAAGACAGCGACGAACCACGACTGATACAAGCCAACGTCATGCGACTGAAACGACTGCTGCAACAGGTGCTCGACTTCAGAAAGGTGGAGAGCAACAACATGAAACTATATGTGGAACATACCAACATAACCGAAATGCTGCGCACAATATGCCGCGAGAGCTTCGAACCACTCGCGGTCGACAGCAACATACAGTTCATGACACTCCTGCCTGTACACGACATAGAAGGATACGTAGACCGCGACAAGATAGAAAAGATAATGTTCAACCTCGTGTCGAACGCCATGAAATACACACCCACAGGGCGCAAGGTGACACTCAGCGCCACCGAGCAGGCAAACATACTGACACTGAGCGTGAGCGATGAAGGCATAGGCATAGAACCGAAAGAACAGAAATACATCTTCAACCGCTTCTACTCATCACGCAAAAACGCCGGCACCATAAGCAACGGCATAGGACTCTCGCTGACCAAAGAACTCGTGACACTGCACCACGGAACCATCAGCCTCGAAAGCCAGCCACGCAAAGGTTCCACGTTCAAGGTGGAACTGCCGATAGACGCACAAAGCTATGACGAGACCGAACTGGGAGAACCACAAATCGACACAACCAACATAGCCACCTCAAAGACAGCACAACACACAGATACACCCAACATACCATCACACACCACATCGCTGCTCATGGTGGAAGACAACCTGGAACTGCTGGCTGCAATGCAAGACATGCTGTCAACACACTACACCGTCTTCTGTGCACACGACGGCATAGAAGCACTCGACATAATAGAAAACGAAGACATCAGCATAGTGGTGAGCGACATAAGCATGCCACGCATGGACGGAATACAACTATGCAACACAATAAAAAACGACATACGCTTCAGCCACACCATCATCGTACTGCTCACTGCCATGACCGGGGTGCAGACCCAAGTGGAATCATATAAAGCCGGAGCCGATGCCTACCTGCCCAAACCATTCGACACACCAGTGCTGCTCTCACTGCTCGAAAGTCTCATGGCAGGACGGGCAAAGATGCAGCAACACTTCCAGCATACAGCTGCACAGACATCGGCCGACGAGATGGAAGTGGGCGACATAGACCGCCAGTTTGTGCAACACGCCATCAACATAGTAGAACAACACATATCCGAGTCAGAATACGACGTTGAAGCATTGTGCTCAGACATGATGATGAGCCGATCAACCCTCACCCGCAAACTGAAAGCACTGACAGGGCAGACACCATCACAATTCATAAGAAGCATAAGGCTGAGATATGCATACCAGTTGCTACAAAACCAAACCATAGGAGTGGCAGAAGCAATGTACAGGGTGGGCTACAACGACCAACGATCGTTCACCCTTGCATTCAAGGATATGTTCGGAATTACCCCAGGAGCCGTACACTGAAACAATGCAGCAGCAGGGGGCAGCAACACAAGGCAGGTCACGGCCTTACGTGCAACATACTAAAGACCCCGAAACAGATAGATTAAGCCCTATGTATCCAAAAACATGGGCCCAAATGCAAATTATTACCAATTGACAACCATCAATTGTCAATTATTTCGTACCTTTGCAAATTGAAACATTACATCAAAACATATAATTATAACATGTCATTTACACGCATTACAGCCGCCGAAGCTGCGGCCATGATTCAACACGGAGACAACATCGGTCTCAGTGGATTTACACCTGCCGGCACAGCCAAGGCAGTGACTTCAGAGTTAGCAAAACGTGCACATGCAGAGCACGAGGCAGGACGCCCATTCCAAGTGGGAGTGTTCACCGGTGCATCAACCGGACAGTCGTGCGACGGAGCATTGTCGAACGAACATGCCATACGCTATCGCGCACCCTACACCACCAACCCCGACTTCCGCAAACACGTCAATGCAGGCGAACTGGCATACAGCGACCTGCACCTCGGCATGATGGCTCAAGACCTGCGCTACGGATTCCTCGGCCCTGTAGACTGGGCAATCATCGAAGTATGTGCCATCGAACCCGACGGCAAGGTATACCTCACAGCAGCCGGTGGCATATCGCCAACCATAGCACGCCTGGCACGCAAGGGTGTCATACTCGAGCTCAACGCCTTCCACTCTCCTAAGTCAATCGGCATACACGATGTCTACGAACCACTCGACCCTCCTCAGCGCAAGCCAATTCCAATCGAACACGTCACCGACCGCATCGGTACCACCTACCTGCAAATCGACCCCAAGAAGATTGTGGGCGTAGTGGAATGCAACCTGCCCGACGAGGCACGCGACTTCAAGGGTGCCGACCCAATCACAACCAAGATAGGTGAAAACGTAGAGCACTTCCTCATGGGCGAAAAGAAGCGCGGCATCATCCCTCCAGGCTTCCTCCCATTCCAGAGCGGTGTAGGCACCACAGCCAACGCCATACTATTCGCACTGGGTAGCAACCCCGAAATGCCTGCAATGGAAATCTACACCGAAGTGCTGCAGAACGCCATCGTAGACCTCATGTTCGAAGGCAAGGTTAAATGCGCATCTACATGTTCACTCACCGTCACCAACGACAAACTCCTCAGCATCTACGACAACATCGACTTCTTCCGCGACAAACTCGTGCTGCGACAGTCAGAGATATCAAACAATGCCGAGGTAATACGTCGTCTGGGACTTATCGCCATCAACACCGCAATCGAAGTCGACATCTACGGCCACGCCAACTCAACACAGATATGCGGCACCAAGATGATGAACGGCATCGGCGGTTCGGGCGACTTCGAGCGCAACGCCTTCCTTAGCATCTTCACATGTCCGTCGGTTGCCAAGGGTGGCATGATATCGAGCATCGTGCCCTTCTGTTCACACATCGACCACACCGAACACGACGTCAACATCATCGTGACCGAGCAAGGAGTGGCAGACCTCCGAGGCAAAGGCCCAATGGAACGCGCCAAGGCAATCATCGAAAACTGTGCACACCCCGACTACAAGCAACTGCTTTGGGACTACCTCAAGATATCGACCAAGGGACACTCATGCCACAACATGGCTGCCACACACGCATTCCACGACACATTCCTGCGCGAAGGCGACATGCACCTCGTCGACTTCAGCAAGTATGCACAATAAGTTCCTGAGAAGTCTAATCGTAAATCCATATACGCTGCGACAACTGAATCGTAAATAGTAAATAGTCAAATCGTAAATGATAAGGCTTATCTCATGGAATGTTAACGGCCTTCGAGCCTGTGCCGGCAAAGGGTTTGCCGATACATTCAACACACTCGACGCCGACTGCTTCTGCCTGCAAGAAACCAAAATGCAGGCAGGGCAGTTGGACCTGGCCTTCCCTGGCTACCAGTCATTCTGGAACTATGCCGACAAGAAAGGATACTCGGGCACTGCCATCTACACACGCCTCAACCCGTTGAGCGTCAGCTATGGCCTCGGTATCGACCTTCACGACCACGAAGGACGTGTCATCACACTCGAGTTCGACACCTTCTACCTTGTCACCGTCTACACCCCAAACTCGCAAGACGGCCTGCGCCGGCTCGACTACCGCATGCAGTGGGATGACGACTTCCGTGCTTACGTACAACGCCTCGACCAACAGAAACCCGTAGTCATCTGTGGCGACATGAACGTAGCCCACAAGGAAATCGACTTGAAGAACCCGCAATCCAACCGCCGCAATGCCGGTTTCACCGACGAAGAACGCCAGCAGTTCACCCAACTGCTCGACAGTGGTTTCATCGACACATTCCGACACTTCCACCCCGATGAAACCGACATCTATTCATGGTGGTCGTACCGATTCCATGCACGCGAGAACAACGCAGGGTGGCGCATCGACTACTTCGTATGTTCCCAGCGCATGGCACCACAACTCGACGGTGCAAAAATACACACAGAGGTGATGGGCTCCGACCACTGCCCTGTGGAACTCACACTACAAGCATAAGAAAACAAGTATTACAAGTCTATAATGAAGATTGGAGTATTCTGTTCGTCGTCCGACAAACTGCCCACCCAATACTATGATGCAGCCGTGCAACTGGGTCGCTGGATAGGCGAAAACGGGCACACACTGGTATATGGCGGAGCACGCTGCGGGCTGATGGAGTCGGTGGCCACAGCGGTGCGCCACGCCGGAAGCATCAACGTGATAGGTGTAGTGCCAAAAATACTTATCGACCGAGATATGGTGAGCCAGCAGATAGGCATCAAGATACCCACCGAGAACCTCACCGACCGCAAGACGTGGATGATGAAGATAAGCGATGTCTTCGTAGCATTGCCAGGCAGTGTCGGCACACTCGACGAGGCATTCACCGTCATAGGCGAAGCATCGATAGGCAACAGCACCAAACGAGTGATATTCTGGAATGTCGACCACTTCTGGGACGGTTTGTTCGCCATGCTCGACTCTATGCAGCAGGCGGGTGCCGTCAACAAGCCCCTCGACCGTTTTATGATAAAAGTCGATACATTCGACCAACTGACCAACGCTTTGGCCGGTAACTAAAACAGGCCTGTCAGTAAACCTGATATAGGGGAAACATTTAATAAAGAGGCAATAAATACATTAACTACCACATAACTCAACACTTTTTTATATGCGCAAGATAATAGGAATAGGTGAGACCATCATGGACATCATCTTCAAGAACGGACAACCCACAGCCGCAGTGCCCGGAGGGTCGGTATTCAACTCAGTCATTACCCTCGGACGCCTCGGTCTCAACGTCACATTCATCAGTGAGACAGGCAACGACCGCGTGGGCCGCATCATACTCGACTTCCTGGCCGACAACGGCGTCAACAACGAAAACGTATGCGTATACTACGACGGACGTACACCCATATCTCTTGCATGGCTCAACCAGCAGAATGATGCTGAATATGAGTTCTACAAAGACTATCCCAAGGCCCGCCTCGACGTTATCTGGCCTCGCATAGAGCGCGACGACATTGTAATCATGGGGTCTTATTTTGTGCTCAATCCGGTATTGAGAAGCAAGGTGCTTGAGTTCCTGAACTATGCCAAGGAACGCGAGGCAATCATATACTACGACTTCAATTTCCGCAACAGCCACAAGGGCGAGGCTATGAAACTCTATCCCGACATACTCGAGAACCTGGAGTTTGCAGATATTGTCCGTGGCTCTACAGAGGATATTGACAACATGTTTGGTGACAACGACCCCGACCGTGTCTTCCATAAGGAGGTGGAGTTTTATTGCAAGAACATGATTTGCACCGATGGGGGTGGCAGCATACGCCTCATCTCGCCGCAGGTGAAAAAAGACTATAGTGTGAAGTCTGTGCCTACGGTGAGCACTATCGGAGCTGGTGACAACTTCAATGCCGGAATTGTGTTCGGCCTGGTGCGCGAGGGCATCACTCGTGCCAACATCCATAACATGACTGAGCAGCAGTGGGATAGCATCATGCGCCCTGCCGTCGATTTCTCGGCTCATGTATGTCAGAGTCTCAACAACTCAATATCGAAGGAGTTTGCCGAGAACTACATCAACCCGCCTCAGAAGACCTCTCTGTTCGACTGAATCATAACATATTTCGTCTGAATCATAACATATATTTCGACTGAATCATAACCTAAATAATCTCACTACAATGAAACTTTTTCAACACGTAACCGATATAGGCGACCTCCACACTGCATTACAGGAGGCCTTGGAAGTGAAGAACGATCGCTATGCCTGGGATTCGTTGGGCAAGAACAAGACGTGCCTGCTCATTTTTTTCAACAACAGTTTGCGCACCCGCCTCAGCACCCAGAAGGCAGCCATGAACCTCGGCATGAACGTCATCGTGCTCGATGTCAATCAGGGGGCATGGAAGCTCGAGACGGAACGTGGAGTCATCATGGATGGCGACAAGAGTGAGCACCTGCTCGAGGCCATACCGGTCATGGGATGCTATTGCGACATCATCGGTGTGCGCAGTTTCGCCACCTTCCAAAATCGTGCCGACGACTACGAGGAACGCATCCTCAACCAGTTCATACGCTACAGCGGACGCCCGGTCTTCTTCATGGAGAGTGCCACGGTGCATCCCCTGCAGGCTTTTGCCGACCTCATCACCATCGAGGAGTTCAAACGCAAGGAACGCCCGAAGGTGGTGCTCACATGGGCGCCACACCCCAAGGCTCTGCCTCAAGCAGTGCCAAACTCGTTTGCCGAATGGATGCGTGCTGCTGATGTAGAGTTTGTAATCACCCATCCCGAAGGCTATGAGCTTGACCCGCAGTTCATTGGCGATACACCCGTAGACTACGACCAGATGCATGCATTCGAGGGGGCAGACTTTATCTATGCCAAAAACTGGAGCTGCCCGGGTGTGACACGTCCGGAGCAATATGGCCAGATTCTCAACACCGACCGCTCGTGGACTGTGGACGACCGCCACATGGCTGTGACTGACAATGCTTATTTCATGCACTGCCTGCCCGTGCGTCGAAACATGATAGTGACCGACTCGGTCATAGAAGCACCCACCAGCATCGTCATTCCTGAAGCCGCCAATCGCGAGATTTCGGCCCAGGTGGTGCTGAAACGTATGTTGCAATCGCTTTAGCGGCTGAGCTGCTTATTGATTTGCGCATTTGCAGGTAGGGGAAGGCTGCTATAGGGGCGTGGAGATGCAAAAACAGCAGAAAATCTCGGTTTCATCGGGGTTTTCTGCTGTTTTTTTTACACGATTCTTATGAAACGACACCGGCTGTAAGGTGGTATGAGTAAACGTGAGGATATCCTTGCGGTGCGTTGAGGATATCCTTGCAATGCATTGAGGATATCCTTGCGGTGCGTTGAGGATATCCTTGCGGTGTGTTGAGGATATCCTTGCGGTGCGTTGAGGATATCCTTATCAGTGATTGCGGTGCCGTATGTAGTTGATGCATTCGTCGAGAATGTCGGAGCGAGTGATGCGCATGGTGCATATATATATTGCTGCAGCCATAGGTATGCGCATGATGAGTAGCAGCAGGTGGCTTGATGTGATGGCCGCTGTGGCGTAGTGTGTGGCAATCATTGCAATGGCTGCAGCGGCCATCGACGGCAGTATTGCACGCAGAGCTCCCCATGGTTGCAACTGTATCTGGCGGTATACAAATATGTGCCAGATGGGTATCCACACGATGTTGGCCGTTATGTAGACTGCTATCATGAGCCAAATGCCCGACAGGTTCAGGATGTGGATGTGGAAGTATTGCACGGCAAAGATGTTGAGCAGTATTACGATGCTTTGTGCTATCATGTTCCACATGTAGATGTTAGACTTTCCCTGTGCAATGATGAAGTTGGAGTAGAGAGTAGCCAGTGGCATGAATGCTCCGGCTATAGCGAGCAGCTGCAGGTAGTCGGCTGCAGGCATCCATCGCTGTGGCAGCAGGCTTATGAGCTGGTGGGCAATGAGCGAGAGTCCGAACAGTGCAGGAAACGCCACGAAGGCGGTGAACTGCAGCATCTTGATAAACACACGGCGTTGACGTTCAGTGTCGTTTCCTACTTCCACAAACATGGGTTGTGCCACACTTTGCACCATGCCGCTTATGGTCTGGCTGCCCATCTGATTCCATTTGTTGGCTTGCGAGTAGAATCCGATGTCGGTCTTAGGATAGAAATTGCCGAGCACGCTCTCGAATGCAAACTTGTTGATGTTGAAAAAAATGTTGGTGATGAGCAGTTTGAAGCTGAAAGGCAGCATCTGGCTTATGGGTCGGAGACTGATGGAAAACGAAGGGCGCCAACCCGAGAGATGCCAACTGAGCAGTGCCGTTATTCCTACAAACACAATGCTTTGGGTGGCAATGCTCCAGAATGCCATCTTGCACAATGCCATGCTTATGCCCACGATGCCAGAGACGATGAGTGCCACGAGGTTGATGATGGTCTGTTCTTTCACCCGCATCTGCTTGAAAAGAATGGCCCTCGGAGTGATTGAGAAGCTTGCCACAAAGAAACCGATGAACGTGTATCGCGAGAGTGGTATGAGCCGTGGATCGTGGTTGTAGTCGGCAATGAGTGGAGCACAGAACCACAAGACAATGTATATAAAGGCGCTACACGAAATGTTGAACCAGAAGACCGAGTTGTAGTCGCGGTGTGTGGGTCTGGGCTTGTTGGTAAGTGCAGCCACGAACCCGCTGTCTTGCAGCGATGCCGCTATGGCCGAGTAGATGCTGAGCACTGCCATCATGCCATAATCCTCGCTGGACAGACAGAATGTGAGCACGATGCCGAACACGACGTTCAACACCTGCATGGAGCTGCTACTGATGAAGCCCCACAGCAACCCGCGTGCCGTTTTGTCTTTCAATGTATGGCCTGTGTGTGTCATCTCGTTATTGCCTTACCTGTTGCTCACATTTATAGCTACGCCGTTGAACGCAATTCTGTATCGCAACAGTGCACGTGCCGGCTGTGCTTCTTCTGCCACGCCAATCACCCAACCATAGTTGTTGAGGTCGTATGATGTTCCGCAGTGAGAACACAGGGCTGTGCCGTTGTCGTGTAGACTGAGCCGATAGGTCTGGCGGTCACACTTGGGGCAAGCCAGGTCATAGGCCATAAGGTCAAAGCCGTTCTGCATGTTGGGAGTGGAACTCGTGCCGACTATCAGTCCGCCAAGCCCATACTCAAACTCGCGGCTGCCTATCTGCGAAAGCGAGTAGTCATTGCTGCCAAGTGAGTTGCTGATGCGTATCTTGCCACCGATGGGACGTATGCTGACAAACTGTCCTGGATTGCCAATTGCGTTATACAACTCACTGCTCGTGGCAACTTCGAAATAGAAGCGCACGGGGTATTTGGTGGAATAGGTGCTGTTGATGTCGTCTTTGCACGACACCACCAGCAGCATGGCGGCAACCACCGTCATGCAGCAGAGCAGGACTCTGAGACGCCCTTGGGTCTCAGAACGATATTTGCGGATTATTAACGATTTCATCGATGGTTTTAAGCTCTTCATTGCTGAAAACAGTATTATCTAATGCTTCGATATTGCTTTCCAATTGCTTTACACTTGATGTTCCCATTATGACCGATGTCACCCGCTCGTCGGCCAGTATCCATGCCAGCGCCATCTGAGCAAGCGTCTGATTTCGTTTTTTTGCGATTTCACCGAGCTTTCGGGCTGCTTCGATGCGTTGGGGTGTAATGTGCGACTGGGTGAGAAACGGACTGTGTTTTGCCACACGGCTGTCGGCCGGTATGCAGTCAGAATACTTGCCGGTGAGCAAGCCTTGCGCCAAGGGCGAGAAGCAGATGATTCCGCTTCCGGCACCCACGGCTCCGGCAAAGTTGTCGCGGCGTGCTTTGAGGTCGAACAGCGAACAGCGATACTGGCTGAGCAGACATGGCACATGTTCGCGCAGCAGGTAGTTGTAGGCCTCCAGCTGCTGCTCGGCAGGATATTTCGAAATACCTACATACAATGCCTTGCCCTGATGCACCAAATCTACAAGTGCCTGCATGGTCTCTTCGATTGGGGTCGAGGAATCGTAGCGGTGAGAATAAAACACGTCGAAATAGTCAAGACCGGTTCGCTGCAGGCTCTGGTTGCATGATGCAATGATGTTCTTGCGCGACGAACCAGTGCCATATACCCCAGGCCACATGTCGTGACCTGCCTTCGACGAAATGAACATCTCGTCGCGGTGGCTGCGTAGTTCTTCTTTCATGATGCGCCCGAATGTAAGCTCTGCACTTCCGGGTGGCGGGCCGTAGTTGTTGGCCAAATCGAAATGGCAGATGCCACGGTCGAAAGCCGTGAGCACCATATCGCGGGCCACGTCGTAGGGGTCGTCGGCTCCGAAGTTGTGCCATAATCCGAGCGACAACACCGGCAACTGTATGCCACTATTTCCTGAGCGTCTGTATTGCATTGTCTACTTTACTGAAGTTGAACTGGCCGAGGATATTGTCCATAAGTAGCGCTATGCGGTCGTTGCACAGGTTGCCTATGCTACCCTCGTGGGTATGGTGTATGTTCTTGTCGGGCGTGAACTGATGAGCCTCGATGTCGAGCCCCACCTTGCGGTATGCATCGCGGAAGGGCATTCCGGCTGCTGCCAGGCGGTTCACCTCCTCCACGGAGAACATGTTGTCGTATATCGGGTTGGACAGTATGTCGGGGTTCACGTCCATACGCTCGATGATGTAGGAAGCCATGCGCAGGCAGTCCTTCAGTTCGTCGAATGCAGGGAGGAATGTCTCCTTTATGATTTGCAGGTCGCGGAAGTAGCCCGACGGCAGGTTGTTCATTATCATCATGACGGTCTGTGGCAGTGCCTGCAGTTTGTTGCATTTGGCACGTGTGAGCTCAAAGACGTCGGGGTTTTTCTTGTGGGGCATGATGCTCGACCCGGTGGTGCAGTTGTCGGGCAGGTGTACGAATGCGAAGTTCTGACTGCTGAACATACATGCATCGAACGCCAACTTGGCCAGTGTGCCTGCCACGCTTGCGAGCGAGAAGGCCACGTTGCGCTCAGTCTTGCCACGACCCATCTGTGCATACACCACATTGTAGTCCATCGAGTCGAACCCCAGCAGGTCGGTGGTCATCTGTCGGTTGAGCGGGAACGAGCTGCCATATCCTGCAGCCGAGCCCAGCGGGTTGCGGTTGGTGATGCGCCATGCAGCCAGCAGGTATTGCATATCGTCGACAAGGCTTTCAGCATACGCTCCAAACCACAATCCAAACGATGAGGGCATGGCAACCTGCAGGTGGGTATATCCTGGCATGAGTATGTCTTTACATTCTTCGCTCCGCTTGATGAGGTGGCGGAACAGCGTGTCGGTCAGTTCCACAATTTCACGCAGTTGTTGGCGGATGAAGAGTTTGAGGTCGACGAGCACCTGGTCGTTCCTTGAGCGTCCCGAGTGGATCTTTTTTCCCACATCGCCCAGCCGGCGTGTGAGCATCAGCTCCACTTGCGAGTGCACATCCTCCACTCCGTCCTCTATCTTGAACTCCCCGCGCACGCAGGTGTCGTAGATTGTTTTCAGTTCCACGAGCAGTTGGTCGAGTTCCGATTTGCTCAGCAGCCCTATCGACTCGAGCATCGTGATGTGAGCCATCGAGCCAAGCACGTCGTAAGGTGCGAGATAGAGGTCCATCTCGCGGTCGCGACCTACGGTGAAACGCTCGATTTCATCGGTCATTTCAACGTTTTTTGTCCAAAGTTTGTTCATTCCTAATATAATGAATAATTAATTACGCACCCTCTCTCTCTTTCATACATCTCTCCCCCATTTTATGAGGAGATTCATTTGGATGGCCTCCCTCCCCCTCTCCCCTGGGGGAGTGCGAGGGGGAGAAGAACCGATTTGTCCCCCCTCAATCCCCCGCAGGGGGATGACGGGGGAGGGTTGGGGAGAGGGTCTTTTTTCCTCTTTTCTTTAATACGGCAGGCTTGCCAGCATGTCGGCCAGCTTCTCCACTCCTTCCTTCAGCGGTTTCTCTACCATCATACGCATGAATGGGTTCACGTCGGCATCTACCGTGAGGCGCATCTTGCTCGATGTGTCGGTCAGCGGCAGCAGTTGAATCCACAGGTAGAAGTGTATTGGCGAGTTGACCGATTCGAACTTGATGCACTTCTCGGGTTCGCGCTCTATGATGCGTATTGCTATGTTGCCAATTGGCGGCACATCCATGCTCACCGAGTCGGCATCAAACTGCATAGAGTCGAGCCGCTCGCGTATCTCGTCGATCTTGTGTCCGTCGGGCATCTGCTGGCTCAACTGCTGCTGGAAGTCAGGGTCGTCGAGTCGTTCGCGCACTTTGCTCACGTTCGTGAGGTCCGACAGCCGTGCGTACACCACATCTTGCGGTGCCATCACTGTCTTTACGTTGCTTTCAGTCTTCATTGTTTATCGTCTTATCTTGTCTTTTGTTTATTCGTAGAATGTAATCCAGTTGGTGCAATACTGCGACTAAGATGAATATATAGTATTAATCTAATGTTACTCTTCTAATATCGAGTAATAATATTGTGTGTATTCATCTATGTTGTCGGGATGAGGAGCATCAAGAGTCACTATAGCTGTCGGCATGTTGTTGCAGTGTTGTATCGCAAAGGAATGCGTTGGTATACCGATATCTATTCCCCATAGTTCCCGCACAAGTGTGGTGTTTACAATATTGTCAAGTGGAATGTTGCTATTATACATAAAATGTGTGTCGTACACTGGCTGCCATGCATTTTCGCCCGTCTTATTATAATATCGTATACTTATGATATTGCCTGATATGTCATAGCAGAATTCTGTTTTCTGTATGAAATCGATTACACCATTTCCCCATCCAACTTCGTCATACTTCCCGATTAGTACACCTGCTTCATCGTATATAAATGTGTCTTGCTCTGATATTTGCCATTGATGCAGGTTGTATTCACATATCTTTATTTGTGTACATTTAGGAGTGGTTCCATCACTCCATGTATAGATCCATCGCATGCATGGGTTTGTGGTTCCATCACCTAAATGATGGTCGGTTTGTTTGCTTCTTAGCAATCCGTCGTTGTATGAATACTGGGTTGTAGTGACTAATGATTTGCGTCCTTTCTCCAATGAGTAGGTCCTTTCTATGCTTATCATATCATCGGTGTATTCATAGTCTTTTTCTTGTATAGGAAGCCATGTAGATGCTGCAAAACTATATTTGGTTTCTTTATATAGCACACCATTATTATAATAGTATTCTGTCAGACTAAATGGTACAACCTCATTTTCTTCAATACCATAGAGTGTGGCACTAGTTTTGTTATTCCCTATGTATGTATATACCGTACTGTCGCATAGCAACCAGACATTATTCCTTTTAATGTAGTATTTCTTCATGGTCACGTTTCCGATGTTGTCGTAGCGATATGCAATCTTCTTGAGGTTGAGGTCATCGTTCCTTATAATGCTATCAAGCTGATATGTAGGAACAACATTCTGTGCCCATCCCATAGATGTCATTGCGAGGTATAGCATCATGGTGAATTTGTGTCTTATGTGTATTTCGGTCATTGTTAATGTCATATTTAAAGATATACGTCTGTAACTGTGGATAGAGGTATGTCGTACTTTGATTTACCATTTTTATGTTCGTTTGAAAATATATAAATCGTTCCAGTGAAGAAGTTTATCTTTTTCCCTATTTGGCAATGATTAAAATTAGAAACTACTAATATCTCGTAAGGTAAAACATATGTACTATCTTTATCTGCCTTTATATTATTATTATTTATTAAGTCATAAACAGCCTTAATTGCATTTCCATTCGGTATTGTGTCATTATTATTAGTTACCTCTGTATTCGGATACCAGTTGCTTGGTTTATTAAATGCAGCTGCTAATATGGATATTTCTGGTTGGGTAAGTGGCCTGTGTTTTTCTCTTGTCCACCCAAGTAGTTCACCAGCTTTTGCTTCAACCTTACCTTGATAATAGTCAGAACCACCACATAGTTGCCAAATACACCAAATTGCGCAATAGTCTCTTGTAGGAATATCATTTGATATGAAAGCATCTCCTACTGTACTGCGTGTACGTGGTATAATGTCATTAATGTTGAGACTATAATAATACATATCATCATCTTCTTCATCAGAAGAGCATGCAAAATATGTGATAATTACAGAGGTTATTATTGATACGGTATATGATAATAATTTTAATTTATTAATAGAGTTCATGTGACAATTTGTTTATTTGATGTGCAAAGATACACTTTTTTTTTAAAACCACAAACACATTGTGTAATATTTATTAAATGTACTGTTCTTCTCTTATTGTTGTATCATCGGATTGTACTTCAATTGCTTTCCTGATTATAAAATCTGTTACATTTGATCTGATTTTTACACGTTTATTTAGGATAATCAATGCAATCTTCTTGGCATTAATAGAGTCTCCTTGATTTGAATATATATTCATAATTTGGTACAGAGGAAGCAACCTGTTTGGTACCATATTTGATGCAATGCTGTAATGAAGAATTGCAGAGTCAGACTTACAAATCTGCATATAATCATCTCCCATTATCATATGAAGATTATAGTCATTTAATAATGAAGCACATTCGTTTAGTATATTTTTGCTTTCTTCATAACGTTCAGCAATGTGTAGTTCTGCTCCGTAATTATATAGGAATCTACCGTCTTTCGAAAGATGTTTATATAATCGCTTAAAATCTAATATGGCAGTATCTTCATGTCCAAAAAGTGAATGGGCTTGCACGACACCCCATTCGGCTCTGAACCTCACTGAATATATAGATGAAAGTATTACAATTATACTTGTTATTATAACTGTATGTGAAATGACAATCAATGATTTATGATGAAGTCGGCTCAAAATTGTAATCGTAATAAGTAAAATAATAATCCACACAAAAGGAACATGCAGGGGATACGAAAACATACACCAACACATGAGAATAAGGTACAATGCTGATAGGATTTTCTTTTGTTTACATTTAATTAGTGATATTTGTTGCCACATTAATGTAAAAAAAATGATAGTGCATATTAAACCAATCGTTCCATAACTTATACCAATATAAAGGAATTCATTAAATGGATTAGTGATATTATCTGCTAAGAGCAAAAATGGAGAATTCGGATGTGCCGATAAGAATTTTGATTGATACCACATAAAGTGAGATGCAAATCCATCTAATCCAAACCCTAATAATGGTTTGTCTGTAATCATTTGCAAAGATATGCGCCAAATATATAATCTCCCAATAGCTGAATCTTTTTTAATTGTATAGAGAATTAAGAGTATGATAAATGCTAATATAGTAATTATCCATAATGTAAATCTTCTACGTTACAACTTATTTGGTCTTATTTGTTTCTTTAAATATAATGTAGATATTATTGATGATATAATACCAGTACGACTTCCTGATATTATAATTACAATAAATATAATGATGGTGGTATTTATCCATATTGATTTATACATAGTACTTTTGGCATGCATTATACGATATAAGCCGATGGGTATGCAAAAAGAGAGAAGCATTGCAACGATAGCGGGATTATCGAAGTTTCCTGTAAATACAAAGAAATGACTGTGTTTAGGTAGTATTTCAAATATCTGTAGTATAACATACAGAACCTCCAGCCAGCCAATAAAATATATTGAATTTAAAATTCTATTTATCGAAAGATGCACCACATTATTACTGTTTAAGTTCTTTATGCCCCAAAATCCAGCATATATCATAAGTCCGATAATAGTCCAATGTATGCGTATCTGGTTCGATAATTCTTCATATTTGGAGGAGTTAATAAAAATACTACCAAATAATATTATAAATATTTTCTAATCTACAATATTGATAATCTGATGAACACGTTTTCTTCTCATTTAATAAAATTTATTCGTAGAATGTAATCCAGTTGGTGCAATACTGCGACTTGAAGTCGGTGGGGTGAATCTCGTGTACGGTGCCGTCAGCGGTTCGATACCACGAGTGATTCCATCCGGCACCCATGTCCATATACAGTGCTTCCATCACCCTGGCTTTCAGCAGCAGGGGCACGAAGTCGGAGAAGTGCATGGGCTCCGTGTTCTCAACGATGCGCAGTGTGTCGGCGATGAGTGCCAGCACACGATACATCTCCACGCGGTTGAACCGTGGGTTTTCGGTGCGGGTATTGGGTTGGTAGTGGCCTTCGTGAATGATGTATTCCTGGCAGAACCCCATGCCACCCGCCTCGGCTGCCCGTCGTAGTGCTGCCTCGGCTGCTGCCGTGTCGGGCAGAAACTCGAAATGGTTGTCATACCACACAAAGCCTCCGGTGTTGCCCACGCGCTCAGAGGTCTCGATGCATGTAGCACCCTCATACCATCGTCCGCCGCTCACGTGGTTGCCGTCGATGTTTGAGTGGCTGAATGTGTCGAGCAGGGCATGAGTAAACGCTGCTTCGGCACAGAACACCACGTTCCGCTCCGACGTGTCGGGCATGGTGCCGCATCGTAGGTCGATACTGCTGAACTGCGGGGTATAGATACGCACCCCGGGCAGTGTGTCGATGATTACCGACCCACTCATATTCCCATCTTCCCTGCTACCCGTACCATTGCATGCTATCATCAAAGCCGATACACAAATAATGGCAAGTGCTGTATATGCTGTCTTGTTCATATTCTTAATGGCTGTCGTGGTTTTTCTGTCATTGTTTTTGACTATGCAAAGATACTACCTTCTTTTCGTATGAAGAAGTTTTTCACGCATTATTTGCAAAATGAGCCTTTTGTTTCATCCACATACTTTGATTTCTTGCATATCTCGTGCTCTTTTTGCAGATTTATTTTGATATATTGGCATGACATTAAAAATAAATTACTAATTTTGCAGCACGATGACCCGTCGTTTGTTCATACCGACAAATCCTCGATATTATAAAATAACTGTGATATTATAAGAAAGTATTAACTTAAAAATTTAAGATCATGAAACGAAACCTTCTTTTAGTTATTGTGTTGGCCGTTGTGTCAGCATCAGCTCAACAGAGAAACAATACCGTCCCTTCGTTTACCGGCGCTGTTGAAGACTTCAAACCCAATGCCACCAACCAGCCGGGACGTCAGTACCCTATGGTCAATTCGCAGGGAGCCGTTCGTGTCCAGCTCCGCGCCCCCGGCGCCACGTCGGTCCAGCTGGATTTGGGCCGTCGATACGAGATGGTAAAAGACGAACGTGGTGTGTGGACCGCCACTTCTGCTCCCCAGGATGTGGGTTTCCACTATTATCAGCTCATTGTCGATGGTACCCCCATGCCCGATCCTGGTACTGTGTCCTTCTTCGGAGCAGGCAGGTGGGGTAGCGGCATTGAGATACCATCGGCCGACATGGATTTCTGGCAGGTGAAGAATGTGCCCCAAGGCCGGGTCGTAGAGCAATATTATTGGTCGAAAGCAACAGAGAGCATGCGCCATTGCTATGTATATCTGCCTGCCGAGTACGACAAGAATCCCAACAAGAAGTATCCTGTGCTATATCTGCAGCATGGTAATGCAGAGAACGAGTATGGATGGTCGGTTCAGGGTCATGCCGGACAGATTATGGACAACCTTATTGCCGAGAAGAAAGCCGTCCCGTTCCTCATAGTGATGGATTACGGACAGGGTCAGAACATACACCTGAAGGGCCAGTATGCCCCACAGCAGGCTCAGCAGGACAGCAGAAACAACGACGCATTCCAGGTGGTACTGCTCACTGATATCATCCCGATGGTGGAGCGAGAATACCGTGTCATTGCCGACGCTCAGCATCGTGGTATGGCCGGACTCTCGATGGGTGGCGGCCAGACTCGCAGAATCACACTTGCCAATCCAAAAACATTTGCATATGTAGGTATGTTCAGTGGTGGCACCATCAGTCCTGACGACGTGAATGCAGCCGATGGGTTCAAATCGACCAACAAGTTGGTGTTCATGAGTTGTGGCAGCAAGGAAAACCCCAGGGTGATGGAAGCTGCCGAGAACCTTAGGAAGGCGGGTCTTAACGCAACAGGATACGTGTCAGAAGGCACGGCACACGAGTGGCACACCTGGCGCCGCAGCCTCTATCAGTTTGCACAACTTATCTTCAAATAATCATTGCATTGCTATAATACCGACTGCTATACATTCCTCATCATGACAAATCAGGGCTGATACCGCTTTTGGCATCAGCCCTGATTTTATGTCAATCAATGTCGGGTAATGGTTATCGGGTTTTCTATCTCGTCGTATATCTTGAGGCTCGTCACGTTCATATCGCCTTCCGTCGAGAGCAGCCTTAAGATGAGGTTTTGATACATCACCGTCGTGCCGCTTCCTTCGGGGGTCACCTCGCGCAGGGTCTTGCAATCATGTCCCAGATAGAATGTCTCGCCGAAACTGATGCCAGGGAATTCCACTCCCAGTTCTTTGTTCATCCATCGCATCACGTCATACTCTTGTATGTCGCTGATGAAGACTCCAGGGTTGTGGTTTACGTTGTAGCCCATTATGGCGGCTATCGGGCAGATGAATTCGCCTTTGTAGGTGTATTCCATCTGCATACCTTGTATCGACATCTTCATGTGGGTGTCGGTGCCGTTCCACGTGTATTCCAGCGTACCTCCATCGATGTGCTCCACTTCGTGTATGTGCTTTCCTCCGTTGCGATATTCTATGGTGCCCGAGAATCCCATTGTGCCGGAAATGGCGGCATCGTAGTTCTGGATTTCCCACGGCATTTCGCGGTCCATATCGAGCAGCGGGTTGCCTTCTCCGTCGAGCAGGCTGGTGCGCAGCACGGTGCGGTATCCGAGCGGTACTGGCGAGGTAAATGTGGTGTTGATTATGCCATCATCGCCAGCTTGTGTAGCCCACGACGGACCTATAGGCCTCAGTTGGCTTGATGGTTCTATCTTGCGTTTCACCCTGATGATGGGTGCATGTGGCAGTTGTGGCAACATAGCCCGTATCTTGGCAGGCATACGGTTGCGTACCTTGGTGTATATAACATTGTAGTCGCCATCATCACCCTCATCACCTCCGGTCTCGATTACGAGGTCTTCGGGGTTCACGCTCTGCCACTCTTCGTATGGGAAGTCGCTCAAGCACTGCTGGTTCACCGATGAGCTGCCGGTCGATTCCCACAATTTGCTTATATTGCTCTCGGGGTGTATTCGTCCGTAGGTCTTGAAACGGAAACTGCTGCTGGTGTCGTAGGCGGCATATTCACGTTTCAGCGAGTCGATATCGACCATTGTGTCGGGATAGTGAATTATGTTTTTGCGTATGAGGTCGGGCGAGGTGTAAGATATCTGGTCGATAGGCATCTTGCTGTTGTCGTCGCGCTTTACGAAGTTGAATCGTGGTCCTTCTACAAAGAATCCTGCACGGAAGTTGAGTCCCATGTCGATGCTGCCTTGCCAGAATGGTTTGTTGTTGTACATCATGCCGTCGAATGTCCCGTCGAGGAATGGCATGATGTCGATATGGAATCCGAGCACCAGATACAGATACAGGTTGAGCCTCAGATAGGGCGATGCGCGGAAGTGTGCGTGTCCGTTGAGTACATCGATTTGATTGTCATCGATTTTGTATGTGTATTTCACGCTGTTGATGGGCGAGAGGGTACCTTTTGCTGCATCGTATTCGGCTCCGATTGCTATTTCGCATCCTTCGGTCACGGTCACTGCCGACATCATTTGTATTTTCAGTTCGGATTTCAGCATAGCCCATATCGATGCATCATACGAAAGCACGACCGGAGCCGGCCCCACCTGGAAATACTGATGGTGTGTGAACAGGTCGGGCGATATCTGCCTGTCTATGTCGGGCAGTTCGATTCCTGCTTCGATCTTGACTTTGCTTTTGCTGGTTATCGTCTGCTTGCCTCTGAAGACGAGTCCTACGTATTCCAGTTTTGATGCTATTTCTCGTATCCAGTTTTCTTGTGTCTTGGGTTCGCCCACAAGCACTTTCAGTTCCACTCCCAGTTCTGTAGAGTAGTCGCTGCCGAAGCTGAAACCGCTGTTTTTGAATATGTCGGCCACTTGTTTTATCACCTTCACCGGTTCGAGCGATTCAAACTGGTCGAAGTTGACACCTTCCTCACGCCGGCGTGTGTCGCGCAACTTCACGTAGGCCTCGTTGCTGTCGAAGTAGCTGTCGCCACAGGGGAACGAGCTCAGGGTTATTTCGCAGTTATACACCATCTCTTGCAGTTGAGCCGGGCGGTAGCGGATATCGACCTGATGGCTGTCGACGGGGTCGAAGGTGAGCAGATACATGCCCAGGTGGATGCTGTCGGTGTGTGATATGTAGATTTGACCGACATACATCTGCGGCGCATCGCCTTCAAACCTTATGCGTGCGCGACAGAGCGTGGTGTCGAGTTGTACGACTTCATACGCTGTCTTTTCAGGATCGACGAGGTTGGGGTTGATGTAGTCGTCGGTTGTGGGTACGATGTATGGGTCGGCATCCACCGATGCCTTGTTGTCGAAGTATATCTGCTTTATCTCGCCACATTCGTATGTAGCCAGTTCCACACCGTTGCCTATGGTGATGGTGTCGGTGGCTGTGCTGTAGTTCAGTGCCGTAGCACTCGTGATGGTGTATGCCACGAGGTTACCCCGGGTGGTGACCACTACCATCTGGTCGGGAGCATTGCCGGCCCTTGCCGGTGCTTCGGCAGTCATCATCGATTCGTAGATGTGCAGCACATCCTGTGTATCGACCGTCCCGTCGCCATTCACGTCGAGTCGTTCGGCTTGCGGGCTGTTGCCGCTCTGCATGTATTCATAGACCGACAGCACGTCTTGCGTGTCGGTTTGTCCGTCACCGTTCACATCGTCGGGGCTTGGTGCAGGTTCCTCGTTTGCTATGAACTGCAGGCTGCGCAGGCCCTTGCGCGTCATGCTTTCTATCTTGTTTCCGACTGCGCTCACATAG
Source organism: Bacteroidaceae bacterium (assembly GCA_017480685.1). Lineage (GTDB taxonomy): Bacteria > Bacteroidota > Bacteroidia > Bacteroidales > Bacteroidaceae > Colivivens. The sequence continues at coordinate 48,884 of JAFUSD010000002.1, read as the reverse complement.
AGCGAGTCGCCCTCCCAGAGCAGTTTCGGCTGGTCGCTTAGGTGGTAGGTCAACTTGCCACCATCGGTCAGTGAGATGATGAGCTGATAGTTCGCCGAGGGTGCAGCAAATGCAAGTGTGTACAGACACATTGCTGCAAACAAGATGCATGTTCGTTTCATGGTATTATTGTTTTAGGAATGGATAGGAACCTATGGGATTTACGATTTTACGATTTATTGTTATTTACGATTTGACGATTTACTATTTACGATTTATGTACTATTTAATTATTTGGTTATTACCATCCGGATGGAATTCCCCTCCTTGGGAGGGGTTAGGGGAGGTTATTTCCATCCGGATGGACTCTCCCACCTGAAAGGGGGAGTACTCGCAGGGGGAGGGGGTCTTCTCCCCGGATGGTGACATTCGTCCCTTTAACTTCCCTTTAACTCCCCTTCTATTCCCTTTAACCTCTCCCCCGCCTCCCCGAAGGGGAGGAGCTTTATCCATCCGGATGGTATCCTCTCCCCTTGGGGGAGATAAGAGAGGGGTTCCCCTTCTACTTTCCCTTCCACTCAGCCGGATTGCTGCGCCACTCGTTGAGAGTCGGTATCTGGTCGGCAGTGATGTAGCCCGTCTGCAATGCTACCTGGAGCACTGCTTCGTAGTTGGTGAGTGTCACCAGGCGTACGTTTGCATCGCTGAATGCCTGCTCTGCCACGGGAAATCCGTAGGTGTAGCTGGCCACCATGCCTACTACCTCGAATCCTGCCTGACGCAATGCCTCTACGGCCTTCAGGCTGCTGCCGCCGGTGGATATGAGGTCTTCAACGACGATTACTTTCGAGCCTTCGGGCAGTGTGCCCTCGATGAGGTTGCCCATTCCGTGGTCCTTGGGTTTAGAGCGCACGTAGGCGAAAGGCATGCCCAGCTGGTCGGCCACCAGTGCTCCTTGAGCTATGGCTCCGGTTGCCACGCCTGCCACCGCTGTTGCCTCGGGAAACTCTTCCATGACGAGTCGGGTGAGTTCGGTCTTGACAAACGAGCGCAGGGCAGGATACGACAGCGTCTTGCGGTTGTCGCAATAGAACGGAGATTTCCAGCCCGATGCCCATGTGAACGGGTCGTCGGGTTGCAGCTTTATGGCTTTCACGTCGAGCAACTTGGCTGCAAACATAGTTGAGAGAGTAGTCGTCATCATATTTTATTTACGATTTATAGATTTATTTTGATGTGCAAAGATACAAATTTGTTTTCATTCCGCCCTCCTTTTGTCCTATAAAACTGCAACAACACTCTGATTTTGCTCATTATGATGGTTACGTCGTGTATAAAGAAGAGAAAATGGAGGGTCAGTTTGATGATACGGAAAACACTGCAACAATCGATATCCTCTGGCACACTGCGAGGATATCCTCAACAGCCCGCAAGGATATCCTCAACAGCCCGCGAGGATATCCTCAACAGCCCGCGAGGATATTCTCACACGCGCGAAAAAAATAAGAGAAGGTGTATGCCGCGCCTGAACGACATTCGTTATAGAGCTTTTGCCAGGAGGCGAAGCATTGCTGTGGGCGGGAGAAGAGGGGCTCAGTGTGGCAATGTCTTTCCTTGGTTTGTCAGTTGTTGCTTCTGCTGTGTAAGTTCCATCTGACGGCGCATTAGCGACATGAGTTTCTGGCTGTCGGCGAGCACTTCGGGACTGTTGAGTTGCTCCATCACCCGTTTTATCTCGATGGTGATGATGAGGTTTTTGTAGTCGAGCATCAGGCGTTTCATCTGTTCGACACAAAGTGACGGGTCTTCGTCGGTATCGCGCGACGAGAGCATGTACTGGTCGCTCAGCATGCTTGCCGCCACGCTGTTGAAACGGGGCTGGCTGCTGTTGAGGAAAAACTGCGCGGGGTTGCTGCTGGCGGCTTCTCCGCCTTGGCAGAGGGCGTCGAACATGTCGCGATAGAGGGGTGTCTGGAATGTGACTGAAAGTGCGGTCAACTGGTCGGCTACATATTTAGTGAAGGTGGTGGTGGCTGCTTCTGATGCCTCGGTTGAGCTGATTTGCACATGTGGATATCGTATAATCTGCTGGAGTATAAGTCCTTCTATGGCATGAAGTTTACGTTCTTCGACAGTCTCGGCATCTGTGGTTGCCACTGATGCCACTGCACCAGCAGGTTTCGGCTGCCCTGAATGGGTAGGACCCAGAGCACTGCCACCACTGTCACTGTCGGGAGATGACGAGGAGACATCTTGGGAGACACCCTGTTCATCGCCGGCAGTGGCGGAATTTGTGGGAGCCTGGCTTTCATCGAGCATCCGGCGACGATTCTCGGCATTCTCTTTCTCGCGCAACTTCTGCTCCCAGTTGCGTTTGCGGGTGCGTGCCACTTCGCGAAGCAACATCTTTTCGTCGACCTGAAGTATCTCGCTGCAACGGTGCACATAAACCGAGCGCTCAATCTCCTCAGGCACCACCGCGATAGATTCCACAATGCTGCGTATGAGGTCTGACATGCGGTCGGGGTCGTCGGCTGCGTCGTGTTTGAGCAGGTTGGTCTTGAATGTTATGAAGTCGACTTGATGTGTGTCTACATACTCTCGGAACTGGGCTGCACTGTGTTTGCGTGCAAAGGAGTCGGGGTCGTCGCCGTCGGGCAGCAGGAGAATCTTGATGCGCATGCCTCGTGCCAGGAGCATGTCGGTTCCGCGCAGTGCAGCCTTCTGTCCGGCTGTATCGCCGTCGTAGAGCAGGGTGATGTTGTTGGTGAAGCGGTGGAGTATGCTGATTTGGTCTTCGCTGAGAGCTGTGCCCGAATTGGCCACCACGTTCTCAATGCCACACTGATGCATCGATATGACATCGGTGTAGCCTTCGACCATGAAAACATTGTGTTCGCGAGCGATGGCTTTCTTGGCTTGGAAGAGTCCGTATAGTTCTTTGGCTTTGTGATATATCTCCGACTCGGCCGAATTGATATACTTCTGGTTTACACCCTTGGTGCGTGCATCGAGCACACGGCCGCCAAATCCCACGATCTTGCCGCTGATTCCGAACCACGGGAAGATGACGCGGCCATGGTATTTGTCGTAGAGGGAGCCGCCCTCGCGCTTGTAGGAGAGTCCGGTCTTGAGAAGATACTCCTCCTTATAACCTTCTTTCAAGGCAGCGGCCGACATTGCATCGTAGGTTGAAGGAGAAAAGCCGAGGCGGAAGCGGCTGATGATGTCGTCGCGAAAACCACGACTCCGACAATAGGCAAGGCCTATGGTCTGCCCTTCCTCGGTGTTGAGCAGTGTGTTGTGGAAGTATTGGCTGGCCCATTCGTTGACGGCATACATGCTCTCGCGCTCACTTTGCGAGCGCCGCTCCTCGGGCGTGAGGTCGCGTTCCTCTACTTCGATGCCATATTTCTTGGCAAGGAACTTGAGGGCATCGTAGTATCCCAGCTGTTCCTGCTTCATGATGAAGCCTACAACGTCGCCCCCCTCGCCGCAAGCAAAGCACTTACAGATGCCACGTGCAGGAGATACAGAGAAAGAGGGGGTAGTGTCGTCGTGGAAGGGGCAGAGCCCACGGAAACTGGAGCCGGCACGTCGCAGGGTGACATATTCTGACACCACATCGACTATGTTGGCAGCACTGCGAATGCGTTCTATGGTAGCAGGAGATATCATGATAGTAGTGTGTGTGGGGGGGGGAGGGTGTTAATCAGAGGGCTTTTAGTGCCTTGAGGAATTCGTTGCGCAAGGACTCGTCTTGATATTCGCCGGTATAGTCGTAAGTGACCGTCACAGCACCTTGCTTCTCTATTCCCCTCATCTGCATACACATGTGCTGCGCCTCTACTGCCACCATGACACCACGTGGCTGAAGGGCGCCTTGTATGCACTGGCATATCTCGCGTGTGAAGCGCTCCTGCACCTGCAGGCGGTGTGACAAGATGTCGACCACACGCGGTATCTTGCTTAATCCAACAATATATCCGTCGGGGATATAGGCAATATGTACTTTCCCGAAGAATGGGAGGATGTGATGCTCGCACAATGAGTAGAATTCAATGTTCTTCACTATGACGGGCTTTGCATATTGTTCGGTGAATTTGGCCGAATTGAGAACGGAGATGGGGTCGGCGCTGTATCCTCCCACAAGTTGAAGCAGGCTCTTTGCAACACGTTCGGGGGTGCGCTGCAATCCTTCACGATGCCGGTCTTCGCCAATAATGTCGAGCATCGTCTCCACATTTGATTTCAAGGCTTCAATCTCGGCTTGCTTTCCCTCTAAAGTAGTGATATACATTATTTCTTCTGTTGTTCTTTCTTCAGTTGTTCGGCGGTGACATATATCTCGCTTTTCACCACCATAGCCTCGGCAATGCCCCTGGCTTTGATTTTGTGCATGTAGGCCGACGCATCGTCGTATGTGATGAAATCGCCTACTCGGCAGCGCCAGTGGGGCGACTCGAAGGTGGTGTATGCCCTCAGTTCCGGAAACATGCCTGTGACACGTGTCCCAACCTTCTGTGCTTGTGTCTGGTTGGCACGTTGGTTGCCTCCAAAATAGACTTGTACACGATAGCCGCGCACCTTCTGATGCATGCCCGACACCTTACCGTGCATTTCTTCAGCATCTTGTCTTACCTTGGTTTCGGTGGTGATGGCCGACACCTTTGTGGTGGTTGCGATATTACTCGGAACCACTATGTCGCCATTTAGGATGTCGGTGAGCAGAGGGTCTTGGTCAAGGGTTATGGTTCCCTCTCCCTCCACCTGCTGCTGTAGTTTGTCGGTGAAGCGTACCTGTGCATTCATGGCAGCAGGGAGGGCTGCCATGAATGTAAGGATGATGATTGTCAATAGTTTCATATTGCAGTGTTGAGGTGAAACTTATTTCCAAGCATCGATGATGCCCTTGAAGTCGGCCACCTTGAGCGATGCACCTCCGATGAGTCCACCGTCGATGTCGGGCTTGGCAAAGAGTTCGGGGGCATTTGATGCCTTGCATGACCCTCCGTAGAGGATTGATGTAGAGTCGGCTACAGTCTGTCCATACTTCCCTGCAATGATTGAGCGGATGTAGGCATGTATTTCCTCGGCTTGGTCGCTTGTGGCTGTCTTGCCGGTACCGATTGCCCAGATTGGTTCGTAGGCGATGACGATGTTGGCAAACTCTTCGGCCGAGAGGTGGAACACGCTGCCTTCGAGTTCGGCCTTAACGACTGCGTTCTGCTCATTAGCTTCGCGCTGTGCAAGGCTTTCGCCGATGCAGAAGATGACCTTGAGACCGTTGGCGAGCGCGAGGTCTACTTTCTCTTTCAGGATTTCTGGAGTCTCGTGGTAGTATTCGCGGCGCTCGGAGTGACCCAGTATTACGTATTCTGCTCCGGTAGACTTCACCATCTCGGCGCTTACTTCACCTGTGAATGCTCCTGATGCCTTGTCGGCGCAGTTCTCGGCTCCAAGACCCAGCACATTGTGGTCGATGATACCCGAAACGGTAGCGAGGTGTATGAATGGTGTGCAAATCACTACGTCGCAGTTTGCTTTCTCTGCTTTCAGTACTTCGTTGAGTTCGGTTGCAAGTGCAACGCCTTCTTGCAGGTTCTTGTTCATTTTCCAGTTGCCTGCTACGATTTTCTTTCTCATGTTTTCTTGTTTTGTTTGTTACTTGGTTATTATTTCAGTTAATTGTTCGGTCGTGGGGAAATTCCAGTTACTCCACTTGGCTTTTACCACACCGTCGTGCAGTAGCATCAAGCCCGGGTTGCCTCTCACCATGGTCTTGAGTGTGCGCTCGTCGGCAGTGAGGAATGAGTATTCAGCGCCTGTGTAGTCTATCCATCGGCTTCGTGCTTCTTCGGTCGAGGGTGTGAGTGCAACAAAGTTGACTCCTGCCTCGGAAGCATAGTCGTAGATATCGTTGATTAGCCCCATGATGCTTTGGTCGGCGCTGAGCAAGTCGGGGGCAGTGAGCAGCAGAGTATAACCGTCGGCTTCCAATATATCGGTAGCAAGGTCTTCACCGTCGGCGTCTTGCATGTAGAAGTCGTTGATGATGTCGATGTCGGCTTGCTTCAATTGTTTGCGGCGTGTCTCTACATATGTCCACGAGTCGTCGGGGTCGTCGTCATCGATTCCGAGTTCAAGGGTTTCTCCGTTGCGCTCGTATATGATTGTTACTTCAAACTGCGGTCGCTGACTGGCCGGAACGGTTGCTTTCTGGCGCAAGTCGGAGCCTATCTTGTAGGGTCTGAAATCGATAAATGGTTGTGAATAGATGCAATAGACGGCAAATGAAATGATGGCAAGCATGGCCAGCGTAGACACAATCCAATATATTTGCCGGCTGATTAGTGGCATCTGCAGCTTGTACCATCTGAACACCATGAACGCACATGCCAGCAGCAGTATGTTTTTTAGTAGGGTCTGTGTATTAGTCAGTATTATTGCATCGCCAAAGCAGCCGCAGTCGCTCACAGGGTTGTAGATCGCTATATATACAGTGAGGAGTGTCATTAGCGTCATGAACAAGAGTGTGACAACCGAGACAATGCGTCGGCGCATACCGAATAACAAGTAGACTCCCAGCCCGAATTCAATCAGGACCATGAACAATGCAGCAATGAGCATTACCACCTCCGGCATGCTTGTCATCCCCCAGGCAGACATATAGTCTTGGAGTTTGAAGACGGTGCCCATGGGGTCGTTTGCTTTCACAAAGCCAGAAAAGAGCAATGTGGCGGCCATTATCATCCGGCTCACATTGACCGCGGTGCTGAGTGCTATATGTTTGATTTTGCTGCTCATGTCTGTGGTTTTATCGTCATTCGCATTCATCAAGTTTGATGAGTCCAAACACTGAGTAGTTGATCATGTCCAGATAGTTGGCATCTATGCCTTCTGATACGAGTGTTTTGCCGTCGTGTCCTTCAATTTCCTTCGTACGATTAATTTTTTGCAGTATCAGGTCGGTGTATGAGCTGATGCGCATTGAGCGCCATGCTTCATCATAGTCGTGGTTTTTCTTTATCATGAGGTCAAGTGCACTCTGTGCATATTGGTCATAGAGCGCCATTGCTTCATCGGCTGTCATGTCTACGGTGTCAGCATAGTGGTGTGTCAGTTGTATGAGTCCTATAATACCATAGTTGACGATTGCTTGAAACTCAGGATATATTCCTTCGCCTACAAGTGACACGCCTTTCACTTCAAGGCTTCTGATGCGTTTGGCCTTGATTAGTATCTGGTCGGTCACCGATGCCGGACGCAGTATCCGCCATGAGGCTCCGTAGTCGTATAGTTTCTGTGAGAACACTTTACGGCATTTTGCCATTTCCTGCTTAAACTGTTCGGATGTATCTGCCATCGTTTCTTTATTTATTGCTTTCAGTGTGATTGTACTGCTTTCAGTGTGATTGTATTGCTTTCAGTGTGATTGTACTGCTTTCAGTGTGCAAAGGTAGTGTTTTTTATTTTGTGAACAAAATAATAACGTTCAAACCGATGGGTCTGAACGTTATTTTATGTGTTATTCTGTGTGTTTGCTATCCATGCCTGTCATCGTCAAGAGCATTTCAGCACTTGTCCGCGCACAATGACGCTGTTGCGATTCAAGCCGTTGAGGCGGCACAGCTGGTCGAGGGTGAGTCCGTGGTTTTGTGCTATGCGGAAGAGGTTGTCACCATCTTTCACTATGTATGTCGTTTCCTGTCGTGTGGCTTCGGGTTCTTGTTGGTTTTGGCTTGTTTCTCCCCCTCTGCTTTCCGTCAGCTGTTGTGTGGTCTTGGTTGCTGCCGGGGCTGGTGTAGTAGTAGTAGTTGTTGTTGTAGCTGTGGTTTTGTTTGTTTGTGCCACTGCTGTCTGTTTCGAGTTCTGTATGGTTCCGCTCTTCACTACATAGAAGTCGCCCGTCACGTCTTGTGCCTCGAAGTCGAACATGAGTGCAGGGTTGATTGCCTGACCGAGCAGTCGGGTCTCGAAGTGTAGGTGTGAACCTGTGACGTGTCCGGTAGCTCCGCCAAGACCTATTGGCTGTCCGGCACGTACTATCTGGTCTTCCTTCACCAGTTGGCGGCTGAGGTGTCCATAGAGGGTTTCAAGGCCGTTGGGATGGCGCAGCACTATGTAGTATCCCCATCCACCTGCGTTGTATTTTGCTATGCGCACTTTGCCGTCGAACGCGGCATAGATAGTGTCGCCTATGTATACTTTTACATCGATTCCCTTGTGTTGTTTGCCCCATCGTGGTCCGTATTGCGAGGTTATTTTGCGGCTTGGTGTGGGCATCGCGAATCCGCGCAGGTCTACCTTGAAGTTTGCGGGCAGTGTGCCTGGAGCTATGAGTGCCGACTTGTTGTCCCAGGTGGAATATATGTCGCCTGCCGGGTTGCTTAGGTCGATGGTTGAGTTGGCTGTATTTATCTTTACTGCTTTCAGGTCGGTCAGTTTGCGGTCTGACGGTGCATGGTTGGCCAGCAGGTCTTGGGCCGATGCACTTGCAGCAAATGCTGAAAGGGCTATGATTGCAATGGTATGTTTGATTGTAGGCATAATTTCTGTTTATTGCTATCGGTTAATACTCGTCGTTTGCGTATAGATATTGGAATGTAGACTGCTTGTAGTCGAATATCTCGTCAGCTTTGAAGAAGCGAGCCAGTTCGGCCACTGCATTCTCCGGCGAGTCTGATGTGTGTATGATGTTTTCCTGGAAACTCATGCCATAATCGCCACGTATGGTTCCGGGTGCTGCTTTGCGTCCGTTGGTACTGCCGGTCATGGTTCGGACGGTCTCTACGGCATCGACTCCTTCGTAGCAGCAACATATCACGGGTGCTGCCATCATTGAGTCTTTGATGCGCTGGAAGAAGGGTTTCGATGCGAGGTGGGCATAGTGTTTGTTGAGCAGTTCGTCGGTCAGCTGCATCATTTTCATGCCACACAGGCGCAAGCCTTTCCGTTCGAATCGTGCTGTCACCTCGCCTACTATGGCGCGCTGTACGGCACTGGGCTTCAGTATTACCAAGGTTTTTTCCATCTTGTCGTCGGTAGTTTGGTTTGACTGGTGCGGATGCACTCATTTTCTCATGTGGCATACCGCTATTCGGCGCAAAGTTAATAATAGTTTTTCACATGACCAAGCGTTGGCTGTGTTTTTTAGGATTATTTCACAGTTGTACTGCCTGGCGGTATGCAAATGCAACGAGGTGTGCAAACTGGAGTTTACAACCGTGCATGTTTCATTCGTGCAGATGCTTGCGTGCCTGCTTCAGTGCCAACGATATGTGTGGTTGTATGTTATCGGCGCCGAGTTGTTGGTCTATTCTATACTTTTCGAGTGTGTGTCTGACCTTGTCGTTTACACCCGACAACACGACTTGTACACCGCGGCGGCGTGTACGTTCGCACAGGTTGCGGAGGTTGTTCACTCCGGTGGAGTCTATGAACGGCACTTTTCTCATGCGTATGATTCTCACCTTCACATTTTCATCGCTCATGCGGTTGAACTCTTCGAACTTGCTGGCCAGGCCGAAGAAGAACGGTCCGTTCACCTCGTACACTTCCACTCCGCGCGGGATGTCGAGGTGTTCGATGTCGTCGGGATGGGTCACTTCGTCGTTTTCTGTGGCCAACAGTGTGTCTTCTTCAATCACGGTTATGTCGGATGTTTCCATCACTCGGCGTACGAACAGTGCTACGGCCAGCACCATTCCCACTTCGATTGCGACGGTGAGGTCTACCACCACGGTGAGGAAGAAGGTGAGCAGGAGGACTGCCACATCGCTCTTGTCGCCGCGCAGCAGGTAGCGGAATGTGCGCCATTCGCTCATGTTGTATGCCACCATGATGAGTATGGCAGCCAGGCATGAGAGTGGGATGTAAACTGCATAGGGCATTAGGAACAGGTAGATGAGCAGTAGTACGACGGCGTGTATCACTCCTGCCACGGGCGATTTTCCGCCGTTGTTGATGTTAGCCATGGTGCGTGCAATGGCTCCGGTGGCGGGTATGCCGCCAAAGAGCGGTGTTACCACGTTGGCCAGGCCCTGTCCTATGAGTTCGGTGTTTGAGTCGTGGTGTTTTCCGGTCACACCGTCGGCTACCATGGCTGCCAGCAGCGACTCTATTGCGCAGAGCACTGCTATGGTGAATGCCGGCGATACAAGGCTCTTGATGGTGTCATAGTCCATGGTTGGTGCCACGGGCGATGGCATGGGGAGTCCTTGTGCCAGTTCAGGGAATTTAGTGCCGATTGTTGCCAGCTGTATGTTGCCAAACCTGGCCAGCAACACCGAGGCGGCTGTACCCAGGATGAGGGCGATGAGCGAGCCGGGAATCTTTTTTACGAAGCGTCCCCACACGATGATGACCAGCAGGCAGCCAAGGCTCATCAGTGTCTCGGCTGGGTTGATGTCGGAGATGTGTGCGAAGTATGCTCCCCACTGTGGCAGGAATCCCGACGGGATGGCGGCCGTGATGCCCAGGAAGTCTTTCACCTGGGTTGAGAATATGGTGACGGCGATGCCCGATGTGAAGCCCACGACGATGGGATAAGGTATGAACTTGAAGATTGCACCCATGCGGCACAGGCCCATGATTATGAGAAACACGCCTGCCATGATGGTGGCAATGGTGAGTCCTTGCAGGCCGTATTGTGCTACGATGCCGGCTACTATTACTATGAAGGCGCCTGTGGGTCCGCCTATGAGGAAGCGGCTGCCGCCGAAGACCGACACTATGAAGCCTGCTATGATGGCTGTGATGAGGCCTTGCTGGGGACTTACTCCGCTTGCTATTCCAAACGCAATGGCAAGCGGCAGTGCAATGATGCCTACGATGATTCCGGCTATGAGGTCGGAGGTGAACTTCTGTTTATTGTAATAGCCTTTCTGAAAGACGTGGAAGAACTTGGGTTGATATACCTTTGTCATGTTCGTTTTCTTTTTCATTTATATCCTAAATTCATTTATATCCTAAAAACTAATCGGCTGCAAAGGTACGACTTTTTCCCGACACAGCCAAGTCTTTTGCCCGATTATGATGAAAAGTGGGGCCTGCTGAGAAAAAAAATGACGCCATGACGACTGAAAAGTTAAAGAATGGAGTCGTCTTTTGCTAAAGTTTCGTAACTTTGCAGGTAGTTGTGCGACGTCAGTACACACGATAACTGTAAATATGAATGAAACGAATCGTTCTGCAGCATTGCTTCGCAGATATTATCAATACTTGAAGCTGGAGAAGTCATACTCGGCAAACACGGTCGATGCTTACGGCCGCGACCTCGACAAGTTCCTCAGTTTCATCCGCGACACGAACACCGACCCCCTGAGTGCCAGGCTTGAGGATTTCCAGGGCTTTGCGTCGGCCATGACCAGTGTGGGCATCCACCCCACGTCGCTCTATCGCATACTCATGGGTGTCCACAGCTTCTACAAGTTTCTGGTGATGACCGGCGAGCTCGACGACGACCCCATGGAACTGCTCGACTTTCCGCGTAAGCCGCAACACCTGCCCGACGTGTTGACTGTAGACGAGGTGGACTGCATCGAGGCAGCCATAGACCTCTCGGCCGCCGAGGGTCAGCGCAACAAGGCGATCATCGAGACTTTGTTCAGCTGCGGTCTGCGGGTGAGCGAGTTGTGCCAGTTGCGGATGTCAGACCTCTATCTCGACGAGGGTTTCATACGCGTCACAGGCAAGGGGGCGAAACAGCGGCTGGTGCCCATTTCGCAGAAAGCGGTACATGAGTTGCAGCTGTACTTCACAGAGCGTTGCCACATAGACCTGAAGCCAGGCAATGAAGACTTTGTGTTTGTGAGCAAACTGCGAAAGCAGGGGTTGTCGAGAATCATGGTGTTCCACATGGTGAAAGAACTCGTGGCCCTGGCCGGCATACACAAGACGGTGAGCCCACACACCTTCAGACACTCGTTTGCCACCAGCCTGCTTGAAGGGGGAGCCAACATCAGGGCCATACAGGCAATGCTCGGACACGAGTCTATTTCAACCACAGAGATATACATGCACATTGACACAACTCACCTGCGTGAGGAAATACTGACACATCATCCACGTTATGCCCAACATTCCATCTGACCCCATGATGCTCCTCAGCTTTGTCAACATGAAGCTGAGAGACCAGTACACATCGCTCGACGAACTGTGTGCCGCACTCGACATAGACCGCGACAGCCTTGTTGCCACCCTCCAGGCGGCTGGTTTTGAATATAGCAGCGAGCACCGCCGGTTCTGGTAGCCCACAGCTCCGCAGGGCTGCGACTGCAAGCTGACGGAGCACACCGTCTGCCACAAAAAACAACGCGCACGATGCAAGGTTGCCATGCATCAGTGCGCGTGAGTTGTTTAATGTCGTCGTAATTACTTACGCAGACCCAGAGCCTTAACAATGGCGCGGTAGCGCTCAATGTCCTTGCGCTTAAGATAGCTCAGCAAACTGCGACGCTGACCTACAAGTCTTACAAGTGCTCTGTTAGTACTATAATCTTTGTGATTGGCCTTTACGTGCTCGGTCAAACGGTCGATACGGTAGGAAAACAATGCTATCTGGCTCTCGCATGAACCGGTATCAGTGTTAGACTTTCCGTACTTACCAAAGATTTCTTGCTTCTTAGCTGAATCTAAGTACATAGAGTTTGGGTTGTTTGGTTAATAAATCTGTGAATTCTTACATACTCGCCACCCTCTCTTGGGCGGAAAGCGGCTGCAAAGGTACGAATAATTTCACAACCGGAAGCGAAAAATATGAGTTTTTTTGCCCTAAAACCAGCTTTTTCACGTGTTTTATCATGTTTTTGACCTCTGACGACACAAAAAAACACAAAGCCCCGGCCATACGACACCGACGCACCGCACGGAAAACGACGATATCCTCGACACGCGTTGACGATATCCTTGCAGGCCTGTGAGGATATCCTTGCGGGCCTGTGAGGATATCCTCATTTCACGCCACCCTTACAGACACCTGCAAGCAAGCACCGACATGGGAACATGCCGCCCAAGGCGCGCATTATATATATATTATGTGTCTCGAAACATTAAAAGTACTTAAAAATTGGCAGTTCCTACCCTTTGTTTCATAAAAAAACACTAACTTTGCAGCCGCAAAATAAGAATTGAACGATAATAATCCATCATCGCGTAAAGCGAAAAACAAGTAAACGAAACAATGATGTCGAAAGCCGTGAAATGGCTGCTCATAGCCAACGTAGCAGTCTACGTAATAGGATTCGTGATAAACGTGTCAGACCTCTTCGGCCTGCACTATGTACTTGCCAAAGGCTTCCTGCCATGGCAACCCATAACATACATGTTTGTGCACAGCTATCGCGACATGTGGCACATAGTGCTCAACATGTTCGCCCTGTGGATGTTCGGCCGCACCGTCGAACCGACACTCGGCACCAAGCGGTTCCTCATCTACTACTTCGTGTGCGGCCTGGCAGGCGCCATAGCATGGGAGGCCGGCCAGCTGTTCGGACTAATCAACCCCTACAGCATCTGCGTGGGAGCCAGCGGAGCCATCTACGGCATACTGCTCGCATTCGGAATGCTATACCCCAACGAGCGCATATTCATCATTCCGATACCCATACCCATCAAGGCCAAATGGCTAATCATCGGATACGTATTCATAGAACTCGGCTCGGCACTCTTCGTCAACGACCTCACAGCCCACACAGCACACCTGGCAGGCATGCTCGCCGGATTCATCATGATCATGTTCTGGAAAAAGACGGCACAGACGCAACGACAACACTTCGGCAGCAAAACCGGCGGCGGATGGCACACCACAGCCACACACCCCAACATGGAAGCACACTACAACAAAAGCGAACGGCAGACCGACTGGGAATACAACGCACAGCGCAAAGCCGAGAGCGAAGAAATAGACCGAATACTCGACAAAATACGCCGCGACGGCTACGGAAGCCTGACCGAGAGTGAAAAACAACAGCTCTTCAACGCAAGCAAGAAATGAAAATACTGCGCAACATCATACGCTACACCCTCGCCATCATCAACATCATCTGTGTGGCAGCAATGGGCGTATGCTCATACTCAATATACCTCAGCCCCGAACAATTTCCCAACTGGTCATACCTGGGCATGGTGCTGCCCGCATGCATAGTGCTCACACTGGCATTCATTCCACTATGGCTCATAGTGAAGTGGAAATACACACTCATAAGCATAGCAGGCATAGCCCTGTGCTGGAACAGCATACGCAACTACTGCCCCATCAACCCCATGCAAGGCACACCCACAGGAAAGACCCTCAAGATACTGTCATACAACGTATACTCATTCGGAGGCAAAGCACTCGACGAAGGCGACAGCTCAGTCATTGAATACATCACAGCCGCCGAGGCCGACATAGTATGCCTGCAAGAAGTCAACAAGATAAAACGCGATGCCATACGCGCACGCCTCGACCAGGCATACCCCTACATCATGGTCGACAACGAGAGCGAAACCAAAAACGCAATACTCTCGCGCCACCCCATCCTCACGGCCGACACCATACAACTCAACACCAAGTCGGCATCAGGATGCGAATACACCATCGATGCTGACGGCGACACGATAGTGGTCATCAACCTCCACCTCGAATCCTACCAGCTCGACGACGACGACAAACACATGTACAAGCAAATGATAAAAAACTCGGCCATGATAGGCGACAACACCTCAGCCGCCACCGATGAAGCCGTCATCGACATGAAGCAAAGTTTCTGGTGGCTCGAAGGCAAACTGGCAAAAGCCAACAGCCTGCGCGCACGCCAGGCCGACATCATAGCAACAAGAATCGACAGCCTGCTCAACACCCACCGCCACATCATCGTGTGTGGCGACTTCAACGATTCACCCGTATCCTACGTACACCAACGCCTCACCCAACAACTCAACGACGCCTACACACAGTCGGGCAACGGGCCCGGATGGTCGTACAACCGCAACGCAATGTACTTCCGAATCGACCACATTCTCGCAAGCGAAAGTTTCACCTCCTACGGAGCAAAAGTAGACAAAACCGTGCAAGAAAGCGACCATTATCCCATTTTTTGCACGTTAGAGATACGATGAATCCAAAAAAAACACTATATTTGCAGCTCGAAAGAAACAATGCACCGCACAGCCACCAGGCAATGCGGCGCAAAAAGTGTGCATAAAACAAAACAATAAAACAAATAAACAACTTTAATCATCAACAATGCAAAACAAAGGATTTGTTAAGTTCTTAGCCATTGCGCTAACACTTATCTGCATCTTCTATCTGTCATTCTCGGTAGTGACAAGCTACGTAGAGAACAAAGCATCAAAGATGGAAGAGAAGCAAGCAGAACTCTATCTGGACTCGCTTAGCACGACTCCGTTCTACTTGGGCAACTACAACCTGAAGCAATGCCGCGAAACTGCCATCGGGCTCGGACTCGACCTCAAAGGCGGTATGAACGTCATCATGGAAGTATCAGTGCCCGAAGTAGTCAAGGCATTAGCCGACCACAAAACCGACTCTGCATTCGTTGCTGCAGTAAGCGAAGCACAGAAGCAGTCAATCGAAAGCCAGAGCGACTTTATCACACTGTTTATCAAAGCCTATAAAAAGAATGCGCCCGACGGACGATTAGCACAAATCTTCGCCACGCAGAAACTCAAGGGCAAAGTAAACACCAACTCAACCGACAGCGAGGTGGAAAGCGTATTGCGCGACGAACTGGAAAGCGCAATCGACAACTCGTTCCTCGTGCTGCGCAACCGTATCGACCGATTCGGTGTTGTACAGCCAAACATACAGAAAATTGAAGGACAGTCGGGACGAATCATGATTGAACTTCCTGGTATCAGAGAGCCAGAGCGAGTACGCAAACTCCTGCAAGGAAGCGCCAACCTCGAATTCTGGGAAACATACGACACACAAGCTGCACTGCCATTCCTCAACCAACTCAACACCGCACTGCGCAACACACAGCAGGTGGCAGAAACCGCAGAAGACACAGAACTTGCTGAAAACACCGAGGCAGCCGAAACTGACGCAGCCACAGAAAAAGCTGAAGTAGCAGAAAACGTAGACACCACAGCCAACGAAGAAAACCTGCTCGAACAAGTGGCAACCGACCAAGGCCCTGCAATCAGTGCCAACACAGCAGCCGACTCTGCTGCCATAGCCAAGGCAAAAGCACAGAACCCGCTCTTCGCAATGCTGCAACCAATGCAAGGCGCAGCAGGATGTATGGTAGGATATGCACTCGCATCAGACACGGCTGAAATCAACGCACTCCTCCACTCCGACATCGCAAAGCAAGTGTTGCCAGCCGATATGTCGCTCAAGTGGGGCGTGAAGTCGGAAGACAAAGCCGGACGCATATATCCACTCTACGCAATCCGCATGACCGGACAAAACGGCCGCGCACCAATCGAGGGTGATGTAGTGACCGAATCAAAAGAATCATTCGACGAGTTCAGCCGTCCATGCGTGACCATGAAGATGAACACAGAAGGTTCACGCAAGTGGGCCGCACTGACCGAAGCAAACGTTGATCACTGCGTAGCCGTTGTGCTCGACGATGTTGTCTACAGCGCACCAAACGTGCAAAACAAGATATCAGGCGGTAGCACACAAATCACCGGCTCATTCACCACAACCGAGACCCGAGACCTTGCCAACGTGCTCTCATCAGGTAAGATGCCTGCCCCGATGCAAATCGTACAGGAAGACATCGTAGGTCCATCGCTCGGACAGGAGTCAATCAACGCCGGTTTCATCTCGTTCATCATCGCATTCATTGTTCTTATGATTTACATGTGCATGATGTACGGCCTGCGCCCAGGTATGGTTGCCAACAGCGCCCTGTTGCTCAACTTTTTCTTCACACTGGGAATCCTCACCTCGCTCTCAGCCGCACTCACCATGTCGGGAATAGCAGGTATGGTGCTCACACTCGGTATGGCAGTCGATGCCAACGTGCTCATCTACGAGCGTACGAAGGAAGAACTCAAGGGTGGCAAGAACCTGAAGAACGCCGTGGCTGCAGGTTACAGCAACGCATTCTCGGCAATCCTCGACTCTAACGTAACATCAATCATAACCGGTATCATCCTCTTCTACTTCGGTACAGGACCTATCAAGGGATTCGCAACGACACTCATCATCGGTATCGTCTGCTCATTCTTCACCGCCGTTTGGTTGACTCGTATCGTTTACGAGCACTTCCTCAACCGCGACAAGTGGCTCGACCTCACATTCACCACTTCTGTTTCGAAGAACCTCATGCAGGGCACCAAGTACAACTTCATGGGTGCATACAAGAAGTCGTTCGGCGCATTCGGCGCATTCCTCATCATCTGCCTCATCTCGTTTGCAGTACGTGGCCTCAGCCAGTCAATCGACTTCACTGGTGGTCGCAACTACAAGGTTGAATTCGTGACCGAAGTAGAACCCGAAGACATCCGCGCCAACCTCTCAAACAAGTTCCAGGCACGTGCAGATGCCGAGGAAGATGTCGACAAGGTCACAACTCAGGTCATCGCCCTGGGTACCGACAAGAAGATGGTACGTATCTCGACCAACTACCGCATCAACGAAAACGGCGAGAACGTCGACGCTGAAATCGAGAAGACCATCTATGAGACCCTCGTCGAAGGTGGACAAATCGACGGTTCAACCGTGACACTCGAGCACTTCATCGACCGCGACAACCGCACTGGTGGTTCAATCATCAGCTCGCAGAAGGTAGGTCCTTCAATAGCTGAAGACATCACCTACGGTGCTATCTGGTCAGTGATTCTTGCACTTATTGCAATCTTCATCTACATCCTCATTCGCTTCCGCAACGTGGCATTCTCTGTCGGCTCAGTTGTTGCACTGACACTCGACACCCTGCTCATCATCGGTATTTACTCACTGTGCTGGGGCTGGATAGGATTCTCGCTCGAAATCGACCAGACATTCATCGGTGCCATCCTTACCGCTATCGGTTATTCTATCAACGACAAGGTGGTAATCTTCGACCGTATCCGTGAAGAGTTGAAACTCTACCCGAAGCGCGACAAGCAACTCGTGTTCAACCAGTCGCTCAACTCCACATTGGCACGTACCATCAACACCTCGGTATCAACGCTCATCGTGCTGCTCTGTATCTTCATCTTCGGTGGTGACAGCATCCGCAGCTTCGCATTTGCCATGATACTTGGTGTGCTCATCGGTACCACCTCTTCACTCTTCATCGCTGCTCCTACAGCATACCTCATGCTGGGACGCAAGATCAAAGAGGAAGCCGAGGAATAAATCAGATTACCTCATGTACCCCCTGCCTCAATCCCTTGGAGGAAGGGGGTACTTTCGTTTTTATGAGGTAGTGTGTATGTATTTCATGTAGTGTGTATTATTCTTATATATAAAATATAATAAGGTGTAAGAGACACGATTTTACATCATTTCACAAACCCAACAAACACAAAACAAAACATTATGACAAGAATTGCAATCGTAGGTTACGGCAACATTGGCCGTTATGCCCTCGAAGCCATCGAGGCAGCCCCCGACATGGAGTGTGCAGGCATCGTGCGCCGCAAGGTGAGCGAAAGCACCATCTGCGGATACCCCGTAGTGACCGACATCCGTGAACTGGGTAAGGTAGATGTTGCCATACTCGCCACTCCCACACGCAAGGTTGAGGAGTATGCCAAGCAATGCCTTGCTATGGGCATCAATACCGTCGACTCGTTCGACATCCACACCAGCATCGTCGACCTCCGTCGCACCCTCGACCCCATAGCCAAGCAGCACGGCGTCGTGAGCATCATCAGTGCCGGATGGGATCCGGGCAGCGACTCCATCGTGCGCACTCTGATGGAGAGTCTTGCACCGCGCGGCATCAGCTACACCAACTTCGGCCCGGGTCGCTCGATGGGTCACTCGGTTGCTGTGCGTGCCATACCAGGCGTACGCGACGCACTGTCGATGACCATACCTGTAGGAACCGGCATACATCGCCGCATGGTGTATGTGGAGCTTGAGGATGGTGCCGACTTCAAGACGGTGGAGGCAGCCATCAAAGCCGATGCTTATTTCGTGAACGACGAGACCCACGTGATGCAGGTCGACTCGGTAGACCAGCTCAACGACGTAGGTCATGGTGTGAATCTCGTGCGCAAGGGTGTGTCGGGCAAGACCCACAACCAGCTCTTCGAGTTCAACATGAAAATCAACAACCCGGCCCTTACTGCTCAGGTGCTTGTAAACGTGGCACGTGCCTCTATGCGCCAGCAGCCAGGAGCCTACACCATGATAGAGTTGCCGGTCATCGACATGTTGCCCGGCGAGCGCGAAGACATCATACGACATCTGGTGTAGACGCCGCCTGCGTCAAGGCCCACTAAAGCCTCATCAAGACGCCAGGCCGACAATCAATACACACATATACATATATATAGAGAGACCGGATGGGACGTGTGTCCTTTTTATCCGGCCTCTCTCTTTTTGCAGGTATAAACTATGAGATTTACTATTTATGAATTATTTGACGATTTACTATTTATTTACTATTTGTAATAGTATTGTCGGATGTCGATGATGAGTTTCTTGGGCGACACGCCTGTGATGGCGTTAATCTTACGCCGCAGCCCCCGACGGCATTGCCACCACCCGTGCGTATAGGGTTGGAGAGCATATTTGCGTCTCATGCGGCCCGAGTTGTTCCAGCAGCTGACTGATGCGTGCAAACAGTTCGTCGGAGTTGAATGGCTTGGAGAGATATGCATCTGCTCCTGCCTCGATGCCTACTACGGCGGTCGGCATCCGTAGCCTTGGCCGTGATGACTACCACTGGTATGTGAGACGTCAGCTCGTCGGTCCTCAAGTTGCGACAGAGCTCCGCTGGCTGCCGCTTCAATCTACGACGGAGCACAGACGGTGAACCTCCACGTACAGCGTGCCGACGTGCTGAAGTATATGATCGACGACAAATGGAACAAACTGCACATACCATACGCCGACGACCGCAGCACATACAGGCATCTACAACATCGCCGGTCAGCGCCCCCGGGAGGCTTGCAGAAGGGCATCAACATCGTTGGCGGCAAGAAGGTTATCGTGAAGTGATACAGTTGCGATAAACCGTTATAACGAAAAAAAAAGCAATGCCAGGGCCGACGCTCTGGCATTGCTTGCTTATACACACATATATAAGTGACAAATTGCATTGTCAAACCACACATATAAGGCAATATAAATACGTTTTTACGCCAGAAAACCTAAAAAAACATGGTTATGCTTTGCTGCTTGGAGAAAAAGCTGTATTTTTGCAAATTGACAGTAGTATGTGCCAGCCTGCCAGCCGCTAAGCACCGTGGGCTGTGCCAATTGATTTATTGCTCATGATTACAGACGAAAACAAGGAGCTCAGCCTCCTTTCACAGATAGAATATCCAAGCGACTTGAGAAAGCTGCGTGTGAGTCAATTGCCACAGTTGTGCAGCGAACTCAGGCAGGACATCATAGAAGAATTGTCGGTCAACCCCGGACACCTGGCTTCGAGCCTTGGTGCCGTAGAGATTACCGTGGCGCTACACTATGTGTTCAACACCCCCGACGACCGTATCGTGTGGGACGTGGGGCATCAGGCATATGCCCACAAGATTCTGACCGGACGCAAGGAGCGCTTCTCCACCAACCGCAAGTTCCACGGACTGAAGCCATTCCCATTCCCAACCGAAAGCGAATACGACACTTTCTGCTGCGGACATGCGTCGAATTCCATATCGGCAGCACTGGGCATGGCCGTGGCTGCCCGTCAGCAGGGCATCGACCGCAAGGTGGTGGCTGTGATTGGCGACGGGGCCATGAGCGGAGGCCTGGCTTTCGAGGGCTTGAACAACGTGTCGAGCACCCCCAACGACATGCTCATCATACTGAACGACAACAACATGTCGATTGACCAAAGTGTGGGCGGCATGCGCCAGTCGCTACTCGAACTCACCACCAACAGCACCTACAACCGCCTGCGCTACAAGGCTTCGCTCAAACTCTATGAGTGGGGCATCCTCAACGACCGTCGCAAGAAGGGTCTGCTGCGTTTCAACAACAGCATGAAAGCGTTGCTCACCAATCAGCAAAACATATTCGAAGGCCTCGACATACGCTATTTCGGACCTGCCGACGGACACCGAGTGACCGAACTGGTACACATACTGCGTGTCATCAAGGACATGAAGGGGCCTAAAATCCTGCACATACACACCAAGAAGGGCAAAGGCTACCAGCCTGCCGAGCAGAACGCCACAGTGTGGCATGCACCAGGCCTGTTCGACTACGAGAGCGGCGAACGCATCAAGAGCGACCCGGGCACGCCACATCCGCCTAAGTTCCAAGATGTTTTCGGCAAGACCCTGCTCGAACTGGCACAGCAGAACGACAAGATAGTTGGCGTCACACCTGCCATGCCCACCGGCTGCTCCATGAACATCATGATGCGCGCCATGCCAGGGCGCACCTTCGATGTAGGTATAGCCGAGGGCCACGCCGTCACCTTCTCGGGCGGAATGGCCAAAGACGGATTGCTGCCATTCTGCAACATATACTCCTCGTTCATGCAGCGCGCCTACGACAACATCATACACGATGCAGCCATCATGCGGCTCAACATGGTGCTCTGCCTCGACCGCGCGGGCATCGTGGGCGAAGACGGCCCTACTCACCACGGAGCCTTCGACATGGCATTCCTACGCCCTATACCCAACCTCACCATAGCATCACCTCTCGACGAGCACGAGTTGCGCAAACTGATGTATACCGCACAGCTGCCCGACAAAGGCACCTTCGTCATACGCTACCCCCGCGGTTGCGGTTCCCTCATCGACTGGCACTGCGACTTCGAGGAACTGCCCATAGGCCGCGGCCGCTGTCTGAAAGAGGGCATCGACCTGGCTGTGCTCAGCATAGGGCCCATCGGTACCGAGGTGGCACAAGCCATAACGATGGCCGAGATGGAAGCAGCCAACTCGGGCCGTCAGCTGAGCGTGGCACACTACGACATGCGATTCCTGAAACCCATCGACACCGACCTGCTCCATGAGGTGGGCCACCGGTTCAGCCGCATCATTACCGTGGAAGACGGAGTGGTGGAAGGCGGGCTGGGCAGTGCCGTACTTGAATACATGAGCGACCACAACCTCGCCCCACACGTCCACCGCATAGGCATCCCCGACCGCTTCATCGAACATGGCACCGTGCCTGAGCTTCGCCACCTCATCGGCATGGATGCTGCGGCAATAAGCAAAGCGATACAGGAGATGAAATAACCCCCCCAAAACACTCACAACCCATGAAAATAGTGATAGCCGGAGCCGGCGCAGTGGGAACCCACCTTGCCAGGATGCTCTCAAACGAAAACCTCGACATTGTCCTCATCGACCCCGACGAGGACAAGCTCACCAAGCTCAACAGCGACCTCGACATCATGGCATTGGTGGCATCGCCTACATCGATCGATGCCTTGAAACGCGCTGGCATCGAAAGCGCCAACCTGTTTATTGCGGTCACACCACACGAGAGCGAAAACCTCACATGCTGTATGCTGGCCAAGCAACTGGGAGCCAAACGCACCGTAGCACGCATCGACAACTACGAATACATGCAATCATCCCACCGCTACCTGTTTGAAAACATGGGCATCAGCTCACTCATATATCCCGAAATGCTGGCAGGCAAAGAGATAGCAGCCTCGGCACAATATAGCTGGGTACGCCAATACATCGACTTCGACGGCGACCTCGTGCTGATTAGCGTCAAGATGCATGAGCTCAACCCATTCGACCGCACCGGCAAACCGAAAAACGAAAACCTGCTGCTTGGTCACACACTGAAGGAGATAAGCATGGACGGACACAAATTCCATGTGGTAGCCATCAAGCGCGACGGCGATACCATCATTCCAAGTGGCGACGAACGCATACTGGACGACGATCTCGTCTTCTTCATGACCACCAAGGCCGAAATCACCAGCATACGCCACCTTGCAGGCAAGGACAACTACCCCCAGGTGAAGCACGTGATGATTATAGGCGGAGGCAAACTGGCCGTGCGCACCGACAGCGAAATTCCCGACAATATGTCGCTCAAAATCATTGAGCGCGATGCCGCTCGATGCGAAGAACTGGGTCGCATGGTAAAATCGCGCACCATGATAATCAACGGCGACGGCTACGACCTCGACCTGCTTCGCGACGAAGGCTACAACCACATAGAAGCCTTTGCAGCCCTCACCAACAACGACGAGAAAAACATACTGGCATGCGTGGCAGCACGCCGCAACGGCATCTGCAACACCTATGCCCAAGTGGAAAACCTGGCATACCTCGATATGGCCGAGTCGCTCGACGTGGGTACCGTCATCAACAAAAAGATGCTGGCAGCCAGCCACATCTACCAAATGCTGCTCAAGGCCGATGTCAACAACGTGAAGATGCTCACCGTGGCCGATGCCGACGTGGCCGAATTTGTAGTCAAAGACGGCTCGCGCGCCACCAAGAAGCCCATCATGGAGATAGGCCTGCCATCCGAAGTGAACATAGGAGGCATGATACGTCATGGCCGTGGCGAACTGGTGTCGGGAAGCACAAGGCTGCAAGGCGGCGACCGCGTCGTGGTATTCTGCACCAGCCAGACACTGAAACGACTGGCACGATATTTTAATTAAGATTGAAGGATTAAAAACCTTAAAGGATTGAAGGATTAAAAACCTTAAAGGATTGAAGGATTAAAAACCTTAAAGGATTGAAGGATTAAAAACCTTAAAGGATTGAAGGATTAGAATCTTAAAGTGTTGAACGACTGAAAGACTTAGGAATTGAAGTAATGATCAACTGGCGACAAATATTCAACGTGCTCGGCATGCTCCTCTTCATCGAGGCAGGCATACTGCTCATCACCATGGTCGTAGCCATCATATACGATGAAGACATCATGCCATACGTCTACACTACAGTGCTGAGCATCATACTATGGCTCGCAGGCCGACTCGTAGGCCACGGTGAGGGCAAACGACTGGGTCGTCGCGACGGATATATCATAGTATCGCTCGTATGGATTATCTTCACCGCAATAGGTACCATACCATTTATCATGACCGACAGCGTGCCCGATTTTGCCAGCGCATTCTTCGAAGCCATGTCGGGATTCACATCGACCGGCGCCACCATCATCGACAAAATCGACATCCTGCCTCGCAGCATCATCTTTTGGCGAAGCATGACACAATGGATAGGCGGTATCGGAATAATCTTCTTCACCCTTGCCATACTGCCGGCATTCGGGGTAGGCGAAGTGAAACTCTTCGCTGCCGAATCGACCGGACCGCTCCACGACAAGATTCACCCGCGTATCAGCGTGGCTGTGAAGTGGATTGGGTCGGTCTACCTCACACTCACACTCCTCTGCATCCTCTCGCTGGTGGTATGTGGCATGAGTGTATTCGATGCCGTCAACATATCGATGACCACCACAGCCACAGGCGGTTTCTCTCCACATTCTGCTTTCTTCCACGATCAATGGAACTCAGCCGCCATCGAGTATGTCACCACACTCTTCATGTTTCTCTCGGGTGTGAACTACACACTGCTTTACTACAGCATCTTCCGCGGACACCTCCACCGGTTGTTCCACAATCCCGAACTGCGCATTTATGCCTTCATAGTGTTCCTGTCCACAATCATCTGCACCCTCCTGCTCACCATACACAACAACCAAGGCGATATCGAGCTCTCGTTCCGCCAGTCGATATTCACCGTAGTGTCAATACAGACCACCACGGGTTTTGCTTCGTGCGACTATACCATCTGGCCACAAATACTCATGCCCATCATGCTGTTCCTCATGTTTGCCGGAGCCTGCTCGGGCAGCACATCGGGTGGATTCAAGTGCATCCGCTGGGCCATCTTGTGGAGTGTGCTTCAAGGCGAATTCCGTCGCATCCTGCATCCGCGCATCGTGGCAGGCGTGAAAGTAGGCAACGACGTGATACCCACGTCGATACAGAAAACCATGCTGGCATTCGTCACCCTGTTCGTCGGTTCGATGTTCATCGGGGCCTTCGTCCTCATCCTCTTCGGAGTCGACCACACATATATATCACAGATGACCGACGGCCACAATTTGCTGCGCCACGATTTCACCGAGGCACTCAGTGTCTCCCTCTCCTCGCTCAGCAACGTGGGTCCTGCCATGGGGTACTACGGGCCTGCCCATTCATGGGCCATCATCAGTGCGCCTGGCAAGATAGTCTGCTCCATGCTCATGCTCATCGGCCGTCTCGAGATATTCCCCATACTCATACTCCTAACCCACGGATTCTGGCGCAAGGAATAGCTCCACCGCCCCTCATAATTGCCCCCACTGCCTCATGATTGCAAAATTGTCATCCGCCACCATGCAAGGCCTCGAAGCCCTGCCCATCACCATCGAAGTGAGCGTCACCACCAATCCCCAGTTCCGCTTCTCAATCGTGGGACTGCCCGACAGCGCGGTGCGCGAAAGCCAGGAGCGAGTGCTTTCATCGCTCCAGACCAATGGCTACAAGATGGCCATGAAGCAGGTGGTGGTCAACCTGGCACCAGCCGACGTGAAGAAAGAAGGGTCGGGCTTCGACCTGCCTATATCCATCGGCATCATGGCATCGCTGGGCAAGGTGCCGACCGACCAGTTGCATCGCTACATGTTTGTGGGCGAGTTGAGCCTCGACGGCACTGTGCAACCCGTGAAAGGCGCACTGCCAATTGCCATTAAAGCACGCGAGATGGGCTACGAAGGCTTGTTCGTACCTGACGACAACGCACGCGAGGCCGCTGTGGTCAACCGTCTGAAGGTGTATGGCATACACCACATGCAGGACGTGATAGGTTTCCTCAGCGGCACCACCCTTATCGAACCCACCGAGGTCAACACGCGCGAGGAGTTTTATGCCCAGCAGTCTAACTTCGATTTCGACTTCGACGAGGTGAAGGGTCAGGAGAATGTGAAACGCGCCTTCGAGGTGGCAGCAGCCGGTGGCCACAACATTCTGCTTGTGGGCAGCCCCGGGTGTGGCAAGTCGATGATGTCGAAACGTCTGCCATCCATCCTGCCTCCGCTCTCGTTGTCCGAAAGTCTTGAGACCACACAAATACACAGCATCGCTGGCAAGATTGGTCGCGACACATCGCTCATCAGCCAGCGCCCATTCCGCTCACCACATCACACAATATCCGATGTAGCCCTCGTAGGTGGCGGCACCAACTTCATGCCTGGCGAGATATGTCTGGCACACAACGGTGTACTCTTCCTCGACGAGTTCACTGAGTTCTCCAAATCGGTACTCGAAACCCTGCGTCAGCCGCTCGAGGACCGCATCATCACCATCAGCCGCGCCAAATACAACATCACCATGCCTTGCTCTTTCATGCTTGTGGCATCGATGAATCCATGTCCGTGCGGCTGGCTCCACCATCCCACCCATACCTGCGTCTGCACCCCGACACAGATTCAGCGCTACATGAACCGCATCAGCGGGCCCCTCATGGACCGCATCGACATCCAGGTGGAGGTGGAGAGCGTGCCGTTCAACGATATGGTCAATGCACCGAAGGGAGAATCGAGCGCCACCATACGCCAGCGGGTTGTGGCTGCCCGCAAGATTCAGGAAGAGCGCTATGCAGGTGTGAAAGGCATACACTGCAATGCCCAGATGACTACCTCGCTCCTGCATAAGTATGCACAGCTCGACGAGCAGAGTGCGACCCGCCTCCGCGATGCCATGCGCCGGCTCAACCTCTCGGCGCGAGCCTATGACCGCATCCTCAAGGTTGCACGTACCATAGCCGACCTCGAAGCTGCCCCCGACATCCGGCCACAGCATATAGCCGAAGCCATCGGATATCGCAACCTCGACCGCGAAAGCTGGATTGAACGCTGACGGCGCAGTGAGGTGACAGGCCATCAACAAGCCACACACCGTTATGGTTTTAGGATAATGGCGGGGTGCCTGTTGGCGAGGATATCCTCAACACCCTGTGAGGATATCCTCAACAGCCCGCGAGGATATCCTCAACGACCCGCAAGGATATCCTCGCTTGTCAATCCGCACAGGGGCATTGCTTCAAAACCCGTTGTTTAACCCAAACCAGTCATTAGCGTTATGATGAAAACAGCTTTTGTTTTTAGTTCAGATGTCTTGCTGATTTGGGTTTAAGGAGTTGCCAATTGCCAGGAAATGGTGCGAAATGCAGAAAATGCACGGTGAAATCGCCAGTTTTTCTGTCTGAAACTTGCATTATTCTCATAAACCTGCTAACTTTGCATGACGATTACAAAAGACTCGGACACATGACCACGACATTACTCACAAAAATCATAGTGCTCATGGCAGTAGTGAGCAGCGGCACCACATGCAGCGCGCAGGGGAAATGGACCTACGACTTCATCGTGCCGCGCGATGGCGGGTTTGTAGATGCCATACATGCCGCCAACAATCGTGCCGACAAAACGAAGCGGTTCCGAATCTTCATACATCCGCAGTATTATCGCATCAAGGGCGAAGGCAACATGATAACTGTGGTAGAAAACGGCCAGAGGGTGGAGTTTCCAAGCCCCATGACCACGCTCACGGCTCCCAACACCAGCATCATAGGCGAGAGCATGGGCTCGACACAGATTGAGAACTGTCCTTGGCACGAGGGAATCAGCATCACGAGCACGTTGTTTCTGAAGGGTGCCGACAGCACATACATACAAGACCTGGAGCTGTGGTCGAACTACAAGAACGACCCGCGGGCATTTGCCAACCGAGCCGTGGCGCTCAACGAGAAGAACTGCCGCGGCAACATACTGAGAAACGTGAGCCTGCTGTCGACACAAGACACATACTACACCAACGATGGCGGCACCACCTACCTGGAAGACTGCAAGATAAGCGGCACCGTCGACTTCATCTGCGGCGGTGGAACCATCTACTTCAACCACTGCGACATACGCCTGCTGCCCCGTGGCGATACTGGCAACCGCGATGTCATCACCGCACCCGCCACTGCTGCCACCAGCCCCTACGGCTATGTGTTTGCCGACTGCTACGTGTCGGGCTCGCCCGAGCAGGACGGACGTTTCCACCTGGGACGCCCGTGGAAAAACGCGCCGCGGTGTGTGTGGCTCAACTGCTCGATGGACGTAACACCCGCACCCGAAGGATGGTGTGAGATGAACGGCACCATGCCGGCCCTGTTTGCCGAATACAGCACCACCGACAGCCACTTCGCACAGGTGGACCTCAGTGCACGCCGCACAACCTTCAGAAACCCGATGGGGCAGCAACAGCAAGTGGCATACAACCCCGTGCTGACCGACTCGGAAGCCGAGGCATACACCATCGACCGCGTGTTTCCCGGATGGCACCCCGACCAGCGAGCCGCGCAAGTGCGCCCACCACTGCTCAAGGCCAAAGGCAAGGTAATCACGTGGGACGACATCCCCGAAGCCGGATGCTACGCCGTGTGTCGCGACCGCAAGATAATAGCATTCACCACCCAACCCACCTACACCATTACCTCGGCACCCGAAGGCGCATGCTTCAGTGTGCGCTGTGCCAACTGGTACGGCGGGCTCGGCCCACGAAGCCCCGAGGTGGTGTACCCCTTTAAGTAGAAGAGCCCCCTCTTATCCCCCAAAAGGGGGATGATGCCATCCAGATAGAACCACCCCCATTTGACGGAAGGATGATGCCATCCGGATAGAACCACTCCCCCATTTGAGGGAGGTTATGAAGGAGCCAGACGAAGTACATAATACAATAATCAAAACCAATAACTAATTAATCAAACGTATGAAACACAAAAGACTGACCTTGGCCTTGGCCGCAGTACTCACTACTGTTGGAGTCAATGCCCAAAGCCACGAGTTCCTGGTACAGACAGGCAAACTCGGAGCACAGATTCCGTCGACCATGTACGGAATATTCTTCGAAGACATCAACTACGCTGCCGACGGTGGTCTCTATGGCGAACTGGTGAAGAACCGCTCGTTCGAATTCCCCGACCACTACATGGGGTGGAGCGTGTTTGGCAACGTACAACTGAAGAACGACGGCCCGTTCGACAAAAACCCACACTACATCCGAGTGGGATACAGCGGCCACAGCGATAAGTTCTCGGGAGTGGAAAACACCGGATACTTCGGCATCGGCCTTGAGCAAGGCAAAGACTACCGCTTCTCGGTGTGGGCACGCTGTCCTGAAGGCGGCAAAGCAACTATCCGCGTCATGCTCTGCGACCCCTCGACCATGGACGAGCGCCAGCAGTTTACCGAACAACAAGTAAACATCGAAGGCAACGAATGGAAGAAATACACCGCAGTGCTGCGCTCGGCAAAGACTGTAGACAAGGGCACACTGCGCGTCATGCTGCGCGGCAACGGCCTTGTTGACCTCGAGCACATAAGCCTCTTCCCCACCGACACATGGAAAGGACACGAAAACGGCATGCGTCAAGACCTGGCACAAGCACTGGCCGACCTCCATCCAGGCGTGTTCCGCTTCCCAGGCGGATGTATCGTCGAGGGTACCGACCTTGCCACACGCTATCAGTGGAAGAACTCGGTGGGACCTGTCGAAAACCGTCCGCTCAACGAAAACCGCTGGCACTACACATTCGACTACCGCTTCTTCCCCGACTACTACCAGAGCTACGGACTCGGATTCTACGAGTATTTCCTCCTGAGCGAAGAAATCGGCTCTGAGCCTCTGCCAGTTATCAGCGTAGGTCTTGCATGTCAGTTCCAAAACCAAAGCGAAAGTGCACACGTGCCAGTCGATGAACTGCAACCATACATTGACGATGTGCTCGACCTCATCGAGTTTGCCAACGGCGACCCAGCCACCAACTCGTGGGCAAAACTGCGTGCCGACATGGGACACCCAGCTCCATTCAACCTGAAGTATGTAGCCATCGGTAACGAGCAGTGGGGTCAGACCTACATCGACCACCTGAAGCCATTCGTCGACCAAGTGCGCAAGAAGTATCCCAACATCAAGATAATCGGCACATCAGGCCCCAACAGCGAAGGCGACGACTTCGACTTCCTGTGGCCCGAGATGCGCAAGATTGGTGCCGACCTTGTCGACGAACACTTCTACCGCCCCGAGACTTGGTTCCTGCAAAGCGGTAACCGCTACGACAACTATCCACGCAAAGGCCCGAAGGTGTTTGCAGGCGAATATGCATGCCACGGTCGCGGCAAGAAGTGGAACCACTTCAACGCAGCACTGCTCGAGGCTGCATTCCTCACCGGCGTTGAGCGCAATGCCGATGTGGTCGAGATGGCAACCTATGCACCTCTGTTCGCACACGTGGAAGGCTGGCAGTGGCGTCCCGACATGATTTGGTACGACAACCTCCGCTCGTTCCGCAGTTGCTCATATCAGGTGCAGCAGATGTACTCACTCACCAAGGGTACCAATGTCGTTCCACTCACCATGGCAGGCAAACCCGTTGCAGGCAACAGCGACCAGGACGGACTCTTTGCTTCGGCCAACTTCGACAAGGAAGCCAACTGCTACTACATCAAGATTGTGAACGTAGGCGACCGTGCACAGTCGGTTACCCTCAACCTCAAAGGCATGAAGGGTGAACACAGCGGCAGTGTAACCACATTCCATGCCGACGAGCTCGAAGGCGAGAACACCCTCGACCAACCACACCGCTACGAGCCCAAGACTCAATCAATCACCGTCACAGCTCCTACCTACGCTGTCAGCATCCCTGCCAAGACATTTGCTGTGTATAAGGTAGCGAAGTAGCACACACCGATTAAGGCTCTCAACATAGTATGGCTAAATACATATATGTGAGAGCCTTTTTTACTATCATTGCTATCGCGTGACATAAATTCTCTGTCACCACCATCACATAATCGAACCAAATCTTTTCAACAACAATTATGAACAAATCATTGGCAAACACACTGCGGGCAATGGCCCTTATGACGGTCATGCAAATCCCAACTGCATCCACCTGCCTCATGGCACAGGGTACGACCACATTCAGTTCTACCACCACAAACAGCGACGGCACTGTCACCTTCAGATACGAGAACGACAAAGCTCATGAAGTGATGGTCGACGTGCAATTTGCAGGGCGTAAAGCCATGCAGAAAGATGCGCAAACCGGCCTGTGGACAGTTACACTCGGTCCTGCCACCCCCGACATCTATCCATATTGCTTCGTGGTGGATGGTCTTTCGGTGATGGATCCCAAGGCCGAGGGCTATTTCCCCAACGAAGGTTTCAAAAACAGCCTGCTGAGGGTGAATCCAAAGTCGGGGACACTCATATCCGATGCCCGAAACGTGCCTCACGGACGCGTGGAATATGTGAGCTATCAGTCGAAGAGCCTTGGTGGTGTAAACAACGCAATCGTCTATCTGCCACCACGTTACGACAAAGATATCGACAAGCGTTATCCGGTGTTCTACCTGCTGAGCGGCACGACCGACACCGAGGAAGTATATTATAAGGTAGGGCGAATGAACTACATACTCGACAACCTGTTGGCCGAGGGCAAGGCACAGGAGATGATCATCGTGTTGCCCTACGGCAATCCGACCAAGTTGCTGCCTCCGCGCCAGCCACAAGGTGGCATGATGGGTGGCATGGGTATGATGATGCGCGATGTGGTGGGCGACGACCTCATGGGCGACCTCATGCCGTATGTCGACTCACACTATCGCACCCTGGCCGACCGCGACCATCGAGCCATCGGCGGATTCTCGCGCGGTGGAAATCAAGGACTTGGCATCGGTCTGCGCAACCTTGACCACTTCTCCTACCTCTGTTCCTACAGCTCGTTTACGGCTACCAACATCCCTGGCGTCTACGACAATGCAACCGATACCAACAGCCGCATCCACTTGTTTTGGTTGGGTGTAGGCACTGACGACTTCCTCTACGGCAATGCCCGCGACTATATGGCTCACCTCGACAGCCACGGCATACGCAGCGTGAAGGAATTTACGACCGACAAGTTTGGTCACACATGGATGAACGCCCGTTATTTCCTCGACTGTACCCTGCGCCTGCTGTTCAATCCCGAAGCATCGGAGGCTGCCATGAAGGCAGGCAAACCGGCACCCGCAGCCACAGGGCAGGAGCCACAATTCACTGCCGGAGTGATGGCACAGCTCTTCCCGCGCCAGGTGACCTCGCCCGAGTTCAGCGACGGCCGTGTCACCCTGCGCATCAATGCCCCGTCGGCTCACGAGGTGTTGCTGCAAGGCGAGATGCTGAAGGAGTCGGTGGCCATGCAGAGAGATGCCGACGGAGTGTGGAGCACCACCCTGACCGAAGGTATCGACGACGTATATAAGTATCGTTTCGTGGTCGACGGTACACCCACTGCCGACCCCACCAACATGTTCCTCGCACCCGACCTCGGATTCAAGCACAGCATACTCGAGAACCCCGCCAATCCATATTACCTTCAAAACATGGGCGACACGCCAATGGGCACCGTGGCCTATATCGACGAGGGCGGCACCATGACAGCCACCTACACCTCGGTGCAGGCTGCCAAGGCATCGAAGGCAGTGACCATATGCCTCGTTCCCGGTGCCACCGACACAGCCGAGAGCTGGTTCAAGATAGCACATGCCAACCTCATTGCCGACAAACTCATCCATGAGGGTAAGGCCAAACCGTGCATACTCACCACAGCCAAGGTGAAGGGCGCCAAAGAATTGAAAGCCTCCGACTACAAGACATGGAGCGAACGCCGCCAGGCATTGGTGAAGCTTTTGCAAAGCCTGTAACCTCGATACTGATTTTTTTCTTGATAAAGACACAGGGGGATGCCATCATAAGCATCCCTCTGCTTTGAAGGCCCCAGATGTGAAGCCGAACAGAAAAATAAGAACCTATTATTATAAATAATCCTCCATTCGTAACCCTTTATTCATTTATATTTCGTACCTTTGCAGTCGTTTTGCGAGCAGGATACCCACCTGCCGATGTTTTAGTAAGAAATGGATAAAGGACTACGCACATTTTTGTTGATACTCATGGTAGTGGCAGCCTTGATTGGCCTCCACTTTCTGCCGTCGATGCGTATCGGCAATTATGAGTTGCGCAATATAGATATACTATCAGATGTCAGGAGCAAAACAGCTGTAGAATCCACACACAACATACAAGAAGCCATACCTGCCGCCACCGATACCATAAGTGAAGACATGGAAGCAGACACCCTGCCGCCTACCCTCGGCCATTTCTTCTCCATACTCGACTCGGCCCGACTGCGTCCTGTGCGCATTGCATATTTCGGCGACTCGTTTATCGAGGGCGACATCATGACAGCATCCCTGCGCAACCTGCTCCAGCAGGTGTATGGAGGCAAGGGCGTGGGATGGGTCGACATCCAGTCGTCTACCGCCGGATTCCGCACTACGGTGCTCGAGATGAGTCGCGGATGGCAGGAGCACAATGCCGTAGGCAGCAACAGCAGCGGCTTCGACCCTGAGCTCCAAGGTATAAGCGGACGATACTACACACCCACCCCAGGGGCATATATCGACATTCGCGGACAGAAACGTGTGTATGGCGAACAGCTCGACACCATGCTGCGTGCTACTCTCTTTTTCACCCCGTCGCCAGGTATGAAACTCAACGGCTCAGTCAACGGCACTGCCTTCCAGCCACTCTACCAATGCGACGACGACACCATCGCGCCCGACACCATTGTGGCTCTCACGCTGAAAGGCAAGATGGGGCGTGTGAGGGTGAATGTGGAGGGCGATGGCCGCTTCTATGGCATGGCATTCGAGTCGTGGCGGGGCATCACGCTCGACTGCTTCCCCATGCGTGGCAGTCCAGGCTACCATATCGGTGCCATACCCGAACACACGCTGCAGCAGTTTGCACGGCTGCGACCCTACGACCTCATCATCCTGCACTTCGGCCTCAATATGGCATCGCCCACTGTCAGGACCTACCAGCCATATAAAGAGCGGTTCAAGAAGTGTATCGAGCTCTACAAGCAAATCTTCCCACAGGCCAGTATCCTGCTCGTAAGCATGAACGACCGCGATGTGCGTGGTGCCGACGGACAGTTCCACACCATGGATGGAGTGCTTGAACTGGTGGAGATACAGCGGCAGATGGCCGAGGAAGAAGGCATCATGTTCTGGAACCTGCAAGAGGCGATGGGAGGCGAAGGCAGCATGGCTCGCCTGCATGCCGAGGGCAAGGCCAACCATGACTACACACACATCAACTTCCGCGGTGGCGAAGTGCTCGGCCAACTGCTCTTCGACTTCCTCCAGACAGAGCGCGCCAACGAAGTGAAACGTGCCGAAAATGCCGATGAAACCGAGCAAAACGGCTCAAGACCCACCGAAGGGAACACACACTGATAAAGGTAAAAAAACACTGATAAAGGTAAAAAACACTGAAGCAACAGCAACGAGATGACTGACACACCACACATACTCGACAACATACTACAGCAACTCACCTACAACCCATCCGAGCCGCTCATCTTCAGCAGCGGCCTCTTCCTGTGGCTGTTCCTGGGTTTCGTGGCAGTGTATGCACTCATGGGTCGCACCACCACCCTCCGACTGCTGTTCGTTACGCTCTTTTCCTACTACTTCTACTACAAATCGAGTGGCATATACTTCTACCTGCTGGCAGCAGTCACCGTGAGCGACTTCTTCATTGCACGTGCCATACACTCCAGCTGCGACCGTCGCTGGCTCTCGCGCCTGTGGCTCACCCTGAGCATAGTGCTCGACCTCTCGCTGCTTGCCTACTTCAAGTACACCAACTTCTTCGCCCAGACGCTGGCCGACATCATTGGGCGTAACTTCCAGCCACTCGACATATTCCTGCCCGTCGGCATCTCGTTCTTCACATTCCAGTCGCTGAGCTACACCATCGACGTCTATCGACGTCAGATTACACCGCTCACCAACCTGCTCGACTATGCTTTCTACGTCAGTTTCTTCCCACAGCTCGTGGCAGGTCCTATAGTTCGTGCACGCGACTTCCTGCCGCAGATACGCCGTCCGCTTTGCATCACAAGCCAGATGGTGGGCACAGGCACATACTACATCATTGGCGGACTGCTGAAGAAATCAGTAGTGAGCGATTACATAAGCATCAACTTCGTGGAACGTGTCTTCGACCAGCCCACGCTCTACTCCGGATTTGAAAACCTCATGGCGGTGTATGGCTATGCCCTTCAAATCTACTGCGACTTCTCAGGTTATTCCGATATGGCCATCGGCCTTGCACTGCTTCTTGGCTATCGTTTCCCGCAAAACTTCAACGCTCCCTATAAGGCCACCAGCATCAGTGACTTCTGGCATCGTTGGCACATAAGCCTTTCCACATGGCTTAAGGACTATCTCTACATACCCCTTGGCGGTAACCGCCACGGCCGACCGCGTCAGTACCTTAACCTCATGCTCACCATGCTCCTTGGCGGGTTGTGGCATGGTGCCAGCCCCAGCTACATTCTCTGGGGTGGAATGCATGGTCTTATGCTCTGCATCGACAAACTCCGCATGCAGCTCATGCCCCCCAGCCGCGGCTCCAAGTCGGCACACACATGGCACACACCGATTGCCATCATCATCACCTTCCACCTTGTTTGCCTGGCATGGATACCATTCCGCAGCCAGACCACTGCCGATGCCCTCGCCATGCTCACACAAATCATACACCACTTCCAACCACAGGTGGCCATGCAGTGGCTGTGTGGCTACCCCACAGTGGCTGCACTCATAGCCGCAGGATACATCATACACATCTTGCCACAGCGTTGGAGCCGCACGCTCCGGCACTTCATGTCGCAGCTGCCGCTACCATTGCTGGCTCTATGCCTTGTAGCCGCAATATACCTTGTAGCACAAATCAAGACAACCGACATACAACCTTTCATATACTTCCAGTTCTAAACACATGCAAGGATATCCTCAACACTTTGCAAGGATATCCTCAACACCTTGCAAGGATATCCTCAACGCTTTGCAAGGATATCCTCAACGCCTTGCAAGGATATCCTCAACGCTTTGAAAGGATATCCTCATTTATCATCCACACCTATCCTACATGCCCCGCAGGCGACAGCATGACCAGCCGAAAGTGGATTTGTTGTGTATTTATGGTTGTGGTGTGAAAAAAGTTTCGTATCTTTGCTGCATCAAAAAGATATAATAGTATGTATAATGGTAAGACAGTAGTTTACACTTCGGGCACGTTCGACATGTTTCACTCCAACCACCTGAAGATGATAAAGTATGCTCGTGGCCTTGGCGACGTGCTGATTGTGGGTGTGAGTACTGACGAGTTGGTTTGCAGCTACAAGCCGGCTCCGGTCATACCCTTCGAGGAGCGAATAGCAATAGTCGAGGCGCTGAAATACCCCGACGTGGTGATTCCCCAACACTCGCTCGACCACACCGAGGCTGTGCGTAGGTTGAACATCGACGTCTTTGTGGTGGGCGACGACTGGGTGGGCAAATATGACTACCTGAAAGAACTGGGTGTCACCGTCTTCTACTTCCCGCGCGGCGAGGGCGTGAGCTCCACCAAGATAAAGGAGGACATACTGCGCAACTACCGCAACCTGAAGAGCAAGACCGACACGAAGGTGAACCCCGATATAGTGGTTAAGGCATGAGACGGGCACTGATTGTTGGCGGAGCTAACGGTATAGGGCTGGCAATAGCTGTCCTGATGGCTGAGAGACGCGATGTGGAGCGTGTGTACGTAGTGGATAAGACCCCCATCCCATCCCCCCAAGGAGGGGAATACACACCCTCAGCACTGGGAAATGGCAAGATACAGTCGTTTCTGTTTGACTTGTTGAAGGATGACTATGCATTCTTCGACCGCTTCACCGATATCGACACGCTGATGATAACTGCGGGCAGGGGCCGCATGGAGCTGTTTGCCGATGTGAGCGAGGAAGAAATCATCCAAACCATGAACCTCAACGCCACATCCACCATGCGCATCATAAAACGCTTCTACCCACGACTCATGTCCACCACCGACGACTTCCGTTGCGGAGTGATGGTGAGCATTGCCGGCTATCTCTCCTCACCATTCTATTCGGTATATGCCGCATCGAAGGCTGCACTGCGTATTTTTATTGAGAGTGTGAACACCGAACTGACCAAGGCAGGCACCGCCCACCGCATACTCAACGTGTCGCCCGGCTCAATTCGCGGCACACGATTCAACGGTGCACACCACACACAACTCGACCTGCTGCTACCACTGGCCACCGAAATCATCAGCCACCTGGAAGCCAACGACGACCTTTTCATACCGAAATACGACGAAGTATATCACGCCGTGCTCGACCGCTACCACGCCGACTTTCGCCGCGAGGGGTTGCACAGCTATGATTATAAAATGCAGACAAAAGAGGAAAGGCGCTGAATGCGCATAACAAAAGGAGGAAAGACGCAGAATATGGATGCAAACGCACTGAAAGAGAGGTTCAACCCCGAGGGCTCACTGCTGCGACGCCAGCAAGAGCGCATGACCGAGATGCTGCTCGTGTTCGACGACATCTGTCGCCGCAACAACATCAGCTACTGGCTGTGTTCGGGTACCCTGCTGGGTTGCATACGCCACGGAGGATACATCCCCTGGGACGACGACCTGGATGTGGAAGTGATGCGCGATGACTACGAGCGCCTGATGCGAATACTGCCACAGGAACTGCCCGAGAAATACAAGCTGCAAAACCACGACACCGACCCCGGCTACTTCTTCTGCTTTGCCAAACTGCGCGACACTCACAGCCTGCTCGAAGAGACCAACCGCTACGACCGCGTGTTTAAGTATCGTGGCATATTCATCGACATATTCCCCTACGAACACATTGCCCCGCCATTACACTGGCTCTCGTGCCGCACATTCGGCCGCGTATACAAAGCAATGAACAACCCGAAGCTGACCGACGAGCAAGCCATGAAGCGAGTGAACCGCATCTACAACATCAACCACCGAGCCATCTTCCCCCTGCTGCGCCTGATGTCGAAGCTCTGGCCGTCGAAGATGCTACGCTACAGCCCTGGCATACCATACCCCAACGCCACATACCACGACGAGATATTCCCACTGAAGCGTGCCAAGTTTGAAGGATACGACATGCCCATACCCCACGACACCGACTCCTACCTCAAGCGCAAGTTCGGCGACTACATGCAACTGCCCAACCTCGACAACATACACCCACACAGCGACCATCTGGAAATCTACGACTAAAGAAGATATCTAAAAAGACCAACGCATATCATCAGAACCGACATGACAGAGAGAGAGAATACATACGCTCCGACTCCCACCGGCCATCCACGCATGGAGTGGCTCGATGCACTGCGAGGCTTCACCATGATACTGGTGGTGGCCTACCACGTGAGCATCCAGGGATTCGGCGAGACGGAGAAAGCATCGAGCGCACTGCCGCTGCTGGTGTTGATGCGCATGCCGTTATTCTTCTTCATCAGCGGACTGCTGTCCTACAAGGCCGACATGAACTGGACCACGGGTCGACTGGGCATGATGATATGGAAGAAGGTGAAGATACAGGTGCTACCCACCATCGTCTTCCTCTTCATCGCCCTCATCATGCGCTATCCACATCTGTGGGATGCCATGGTCTATGCCGTCACATCGCCCACCAAGGCGGGCTACTGGTTCACGTGGGTGCTGCTCCAGATGTTTGTCATCTACTACGTGTTCTCATACTTCGAGAGCAAGATGAAGCACAAGAGCTGGATTCCCATCACCATCCTGTGGGTCGTTGCCCTGGCAGCTTACGCCATACTCTACATGCCCTCGTGGTTCACATTTCCCAAGCCCAATGTCAGTTCGTGGCTCAACACCACCAGTTTCATACAGACCATGCGCTACTTCCACTTCTTCATCCTGGGCAACATCGTCCGCCGCTACTGGCAACGCTGGCAAAAACTCATCGACTCGCGCTGGTTCTTCCCCCTGCTGGTGGTCATCGTGGTGTTGTGTTGTGCCGA
Source organism: Bacteroidaceae bacterium (assembly GCA_017480685.1). Taxonomy (GTDB): domain Bacteria; phylum Bacteroidota; class Bacteroidia; order Bacteroidales; family Bacteroidaceae; genus Colivivens. Next base: position 9,826 of record JAFUSD010000002.1, on the reverse strand, counting down.
TATATTCAAGTGGCACAACCTGAAGTTCCAGTGGACCAACCTGCCGCGCACCACCGTGATGTACGGCCTGCTGCTCATCTGCTTCATGACGTTCCGTCACTACCAGGACACCTTCAGCCACGACACCCGCATCGGGCGTGCTCTGTCCTATATCGGAGTACGTACACTCGACATCTACCTCATCCACTTCCTGCTGCTGCCCAACCTCAAGATGGTGGGCGACTTCATCAACGTCAACAAGCGCAATTTCGTCATCGACGTCACCGAGTCGGTGGTCGTAGCCCTGCTCGTCATCGGTTTCTGTATCATCATATCCAACATACTGCGAGTAAGTCCATTGTTTAAGAAATATCTATTCGGAAGAAAATGAAAGTTTATTTTTACCATACTCAAGACCTGCAACGCATCGACAAAGAGTGGAAGGCAGGTCAGTTTCCGGGCCATTTCCTCTACGGAGCCACCCACCTCGAGCGCCACGGCATCGATGTGGTGATGCACAAACACAAGAACATACAGAGCCGCGCACACCTCATGATATATGTGGCATGGCGTGTGCTCACATGCCGTCAGCATATCGACGCCATCTATGCCACCCACTGGGATGGCCTCGAACTCATCATATTCCTGCGCGCACTCCACCTCTACCGCCACCCCGTCATCCTGTGGCATCATCAGCCCATAATGAAGGCCGACAGCAGCCTGCGCGAGATGGTGGCACAGGTGTTCTACCGCGGCATCGACCACATGTTCTTCTTCAGCGAACAACTCATACAAGAGTCGCTCAAGAGCAGCAAGGCACGCGAGGAACGCATGCAGGTGGTGCACTGGGGTGCCGACCTCGACTACTACGACCGCATCATGGCCGAACATCCAGTGGCTGAACACAAAGGCTTCATATCCACCGGCAAGGAGAAGCGCGACATGCCCACACTCATCCGCGCATTCAGCGCCACAGGCCATCCACTCGATATATATATCGCCTACAAAGCATGTGGCGACAACTACCTCGAGATACTGGGCGACCTGCGCCCGTCGGCCAACATACGCATACAGTTCATCAAAGGACTCATACCCCACGAACTGGCACAGAAGGTGTGGGAAGCCAAGTTTGTAGCCATATGCTGCCAGGAGACCAACTACACCGTGGGCCTCACCACACTGGTCGAAGCACTGGCATTCGGAATGCCAGTCATTGCCACACGCAACATCACGTTCCCATTCAATATCGAGAAAGAAGGTGTGGGAATCATAGTGCCCTACTACGACTCCGTGGCATGGGAGAAAGCCATACGCCACCTCTCGACCGACGAAGAGGCAGCCACCCGCATGGGACAGAACGCCCGCCGGCTGGCCGAACGCCTCTACAACCTCGACACCTGCACCGCCGAAGTGGCCGAAGCAATCAAGAGCGTATGCCACAAGGAAGAAAAAGCTGCACCACAGCCAGAAGGCGCAGCAGAAACACCCCAAGCAGAAGCGAAGCCCGCTGCGATTGAAGTGGAAGCAAAGCCAGCTGTGGTGGAAGCAAAGTCAGCTGTGGTGGAAGCAAAGCCGATTGCAACCCAAGCAGGAGCAAAGCCGACTGCTACCCAAGCAGGAGCAAAGCCGACTGCTACCCAAGCAGAAGAAAAGCCGGCTGTGGTGGAAGAACCTATAGTTATAGAAAAGCCGATAATTGCAGAAGAGGAGCCTGCGATTGCAGAAGAGGAGCCTGCCACCTCTTCCGCCCCTTCACTGGCCGACCAACCCATCATCAACGTCGAAGCACTGAAATACAAGCTACGCCATCTGTCGCACAGTATGCAGCCATTAGTGGAGGGCATGCAGGCCATTGCCAAGAACCTACAACCCGCCACCAAGCGCATGCTCAGCCACATGCCATCGCGCCAGCAACTCATGGCCTACCTGCCCACCCGCGACGAGATGGCCGACCTCTGGACCAAGACCAAAGGACTCGCCTCGCGTGTTGGCGACAGAGTGAAAAACATCAAAAAGCCCAAATGATAAATTAATAGCGGATGCAACCAGCAAACTGCGACATAAGCGTACTCATGCTCTTCCACGCACGTCCCGACCACTTCGCCCAAGTATGGGCCGAAGTGCGCAAGGCACGTCCTGCACGCCTGTTCCTGTATCAAGACGGACCGCGGCCCGACACCAACGACATGGAGGGCATCATGGCATGCCGGCAGCTCGTGGCCGACGAAAACATCGACTGGCATTGTGATGTGCACCGCCTATATCAAGAGCGCAACTACGGATGCGACCCCTCGGGCTACATGTCGCAGCAATGGGCTTTCAGTCAGACCGACCGCTGCATAGTGCTCGAAGACGACGTGGTGCCCAGCCAGACTTTCTTCACGTTCTGCCGCGAGATGCTCGACCGCTATGCCGACGACCCGCGCATCATCATGATATCGGGGTTCAACACCGACGGACAGACCACCGACACCGCCTACTCCTACTTCTTCACCCGCGCATTCTCCATCTGGGGATGGGCCTCGTGGTCGCGCGTCATCCTCAACCGCGACGGTAACTACGGCTTCGTTCGCGACCCCCGTCAGTTCAACCTCTTGTGCCGCAAGGTGAAGCAATACCACCAGCGGGCCGACATGCCGCGCATGTGTCAAGACCACGCAGCCTCAGGCCGACAGTATTTCGAGTCGATCACATGGGCCTACATGCTCCTCAACGACGGACTCGCCATCATGCCGCGCGTCAACATGATCAACAACATAGGTTTCAGCAGCGGCACCCACTACAGCGCCCAGCTCGACCTCATGCCGCGCCGCCTGCGCCGCCAGTTCACCATGCCACGTCACGACCTCGCCTTCCCACTGCATCATCCCCCCACGGTGGCAGAACACCCCGCCTACCAGGAGCGCTTCTACCTCGTCAACGCGTGGAACCACCCATGGCGCAAGGTGCAATACTCGCTCGAAGAACTGTGGCTCAACCTCCGTCGCGGCAACATCGCCAACATCATGAAGGCCGTCGGCAACCGCATAAGAAAAACATTACGGATGAAGAAATATGCATGAGTCGGCCCACCCATAGCGTGATTCTCACATCCTTCATGATGAGCACAGAGCCAGGGGGGAAGGGAAGCAAAAACAAGTCCTGACAAAAAAAATGCAAGTATAAACACAAATAATTACCCTTACCCATTTGTCATTTCGCAATCTTTTCGTATCTTTGCATCCGCATACAGTTTTCCGCTTCAGTAGCTCAGTCGGTTAGAGCACCTGACTGTTAATCAGGGGGTCGTTGGTTCAAGCCCATCCTGAAGCGCATAGAATAAGGGCAACGTCAAAAAAGTTGAGTTCTTACAGCAGAACAAAACAAGGTGACGTTGCCCATTTAATGTTTAACCCAAATCGGTGAAACGGCCGTGAGCTGACGGCTGAATAAGCCTGTATCAGCATGTATGTATCCACGAAAAAAGACTCCCTTGTCGACCGAGCCATGTGCATGGAGCGAAAAACACAAATATAGATAAGAATATGAAATATCCTATATATTCAGTCACGATTCCCTTGATAATGGGCATTGCTTGCGCCGACTATCTGCACAATGCATGCAAGGCATCGCTTATGCTCTATGTAGTTGCATTGGCTGCAACTACCATGGTAGCAATTGTGTTGCATGTGTTGCGCCGTCCGTTTAGTTCCACCCTGGCACTGATGATGTCGGTTTTCTGCCTAGGCTGCGTTCTGACCGAGATGCGACACCAAAATGTTTCGACCGCAATTGCAGAGCACACACACTACATAAAAGGGCACGTCATAGCTCAGCCACAACCCAAACAACGCACAACGGCAGTCGACTTATTGACAAATAAAGGGTGTAAACTGGTTGCACATGTTCAAGGAACAGATTTGGGACTGCGTATTGGCGATTTCATCGAGTTCTTTTCGCGTATTGGCACTGAATGTACAAAGGCTGGAAACAACATGATGGAGTGTAACAAACCCGACAAAATGAACAATTCGGATGTCATGCTGGCCAAATACAAACGAGGACTTTATTATCGCGGTGTATCTGCAACGTGCTATGTAGACTCTTTGTCGTGGCAAATCGTTGAGGAGGGAGCCGATAAGTCGGTCTTCGGTCAACTCCGGAGGCTTCAAAGCAAGATGATTGATTGCTATCGGGATGCGGGTATCGATGGTGCCGAAGCGGCCATAATAGAGGCAATGACTACAGGTAGTAGGGCTAACCTCAGTGCCGAGACGCGCCAGCAATATGCTCGTGCGGGTGCAAGTCATGTGCTTGCCTTGTCGGGGATGCACCTCACGATTGTGTATGGTGTGCTGAGCCTGCTGTTTCTTTCGGGGGTGAGACACATGAGGTGGAGGCTGGTGCTGAAAGCCCTGCTGCTGATTGCTATATGGGCGTTTGTTGTGCTTACGGGCATGATGCCGTCGCTGCTGAGGGCGGCAATTATGTTTTCGATAATAGAAGTAGGCACTACAGTGATGGTAAGACCTGCGAACAACATATGGGGAATGAGCATCGAAGTTGATAGATTTACCGATGAAATGGGCGGTTTTAGAAGAATTTCTGCACTTGGAGTGTCTGCTACCATCATGCTTTTGTATGACCCATTCCTTTTGATGAACGTAGGTTTTCAGTTGTCGTATGTCTCCATGCTGGCCATCCTTGCTTGCAGCAATCTGATGAAAAAACTGACGATAGTGTTGCGCTCTTGGGGCCCATGTGCTGGGCGGATGGGTTTTTGCAGGAGAGTGGTGGTGGTGTTGACAGAGTGGTTGGCGGGGATGGTGCTGACGAGCATGGTGTGCAGCATAGCCACGATGCCGCTCGTGGCTTTTTGGTTTGGCAGCGTGCCGCTTTTGTCGGTGCTCACAAATGTTATTATCGCGCTGCCTGTAGTAGGCTTGCTGGTGGTGGCCATCGTGTGGTGGGCTGTCACACCCTTTGCCCCTTTGCAGTCTGCGGTGGGAGATGTTTTAGTGTTTATTGCTTCGATGATAAACGAGGTTACGGGCTGGGTGTCTTCGCTTCAGTATGCAACAGCAGAGTGGCATCCCACGGCAATGGCGATGGTGTTGTGTTATGGTCTGATATTTGTGGTTTACAGGATATTGACAATCATTGCATTACGACAAGACATGTATAGTAGGCAATAGCAACAACGACGAGCACACAGCCTTTCCTGCGATTGATGATGTGGCGGCGGCTGAGCAAGAGCAGCACCGCGAGCAGGGTGATGGAGAGGGCCATGGTGGCGAGGTCGATATGGCTTATGCCTTCGGGGCATATGGGCGTGATGGCAGCCGATGTGCCCACGATGAGCAGTATATTGAAGATGTTGCTACCTACGACGTTCCCCATTGCCATGTCGGTGTCACCCTTGCGGGCGGCGATGACCGATGTGGCCAGTTCGGGCAGTGAGGTGCCGATGGAGACGATGGTGAGTGCTATGATTGACTGACTGACTCCGAGGCGTGTTGCAATGTCGGATGCACTGTCTACAAACCAGTCGCCGCCCACGATGAGCATTGCAAGCCCCAGTACTATATAGAGTATCTGTTTCCACACAGGCATTATTTTTGACGAGGTTGTCGATCCTTGCTCTGGACGGTCCTTTCGTAAGGTTTGCCAGATAGAGAATGAAAGATATGAGACGAACAAAACAAGCAAAAAGATGCCTTCCATACGACTTAACTGAGTCTTTGGCTCTACAAAGAACAGAAGTGTAGGCAGGAGGAATGCTATGACGAGGTTTACCGGTATGTCGCGACGGAGTAATGCTCCACGACACACAACCGGGCAAAACAATGCAGTGACTCCTACAACAGCCAAGGTGTTGAAAATATTGCTTCCCACTACGTTTCCGAGCGACATGTCGGAGTTGCCCTTAGTGGCAGATATGGTGCTGACTACAAACTCGGGCAACGATGTGCCGAAAGCCACGATTGTGAGACCTATGATGAGCGATGGAACACGCAAACGTTGTGCTACCGAACTGCCGCCATCGGTGAGCAAATCGGCTCCTTTGACCACGAGAATGAGTCCTACGATGAATTGAATGATGTCGAGTGTCATAAATATGAATAATTAATAATGAATAATGAATAGCGGGTTCTGTCCTCAATATTTCACATTTCTTTCAAAGATTATATCGACAGTATGTTTCTGAGCACACCCCAGGCAATAAGGATGATGAGTGCGGCTATTTGTGCTTTCTTATTGTCAGCGAGCTGGCGGATAGGTGTGAGTGCTTTGGTGTGGGTGTAGTGGGCAATGATGATGACGATGGTCAGCAGAATGAGGGGTACGAGGAGGTAGTTGTAGCTGAATGCTTCGACGAGATGGCCGTGTAGCAAGGCATGGAGGCTGCGTTGCATCCCGCACAGGGGGCATGAGAGGCCAGTGAACAGGCGCAGCGGACATTGTGGCAGGGGTATGCGCCCTGCATCGGATGGGTCGACAAAATAATACACCACCACTGCTGCTGCCAGTGTGAGCAGCAGCATGGGTGGTGGGCTGGTCTTACTCGAGGGTGAGCTCATTGATGATGCGTTTAGCTTTGCTGTATTTCTCGATGACCGAGAGGACGTAGCGGATATCGACGCCGATGCATCGTTGCAAGCGGTTGTCGAACTTCAGGTCGCCGCTCATGGCTTCCCAGTTGCCGTCGAATGCAAGTCCGATGAGTCGACCTTTGCCGTCGAACATGCCGCTGCCGCTATTGCCGCCCGTTATGTCGTTGTTGGTGAGGAAGCAGAGTGGCATCTGACCGAGCTCGGGGTCGACGTATCGGTTGCCGAACTTGCCCTTCTTCAGCCACTTGTAGACCGATGGCAGGAGCTGGTAGTCGTAGTTGTGGGGGTTTTGCTCGTATTTGTCGATGAGCGACTGTGGCAGTGTGTAGTGCACGTAGTTGGTGGTGGGCGATGGTGAATAGCCTTCGACGATGCCGAAGCTGAGACGCAGGGTGAAGTTGGCATCGGGGTAGTATTCTGTGTTGCGGTTCATCTGGCGCAGTGCATCGCCAAGCAGGCGTTCATACTCGTCGATGGATGTCGGTTCATAGCACTCATAGATTTTGGTGATGACACTCACAGCGATGTCGAACATAGGGTCGGCATAGATGTCTTCGAATGATGAGATGCTGCTGAGTTTGTCGCGGTTGGTGAGTTTTGAGTTTGAATAAATATAGTCGGTGAAACGGTCTACATCGGATGCATAAAGTGAGTCGATTGTGCCGATGAAATCGGGCCAATAGTTGCGATTGATGGCTTGTCGGCGATAGTTTTTTATCATTGCAGCAAACACCTTTTTGTCGACATCGATGTCGATATCTCGGTAGGCTTTCTCTATGGCTTTTTGCAGCGCACCGGTCTCGTCGTCGTCTTGCAGGCGGCGCATCATCTGGCGTATGGTGAATTGCAAGATGTCGCTGCCGCTGTAGAACGACTCTTCGAGCAGGGTCATGGTGTATTGGTTGTTGAAGTTCTCGGCATAGAGGTTGCGCAGCGAGTCGAGTATGCCGATGTATTGAGTCTTGCCGTTAGCACGTGCCCAGCGGTCGATTTCGGTCTCGAGTGCCCGTTTCTCGGCAATCACGTCGAGGTCTTGCAGGGCTTTGTTTTGTCCGAGCGAGAACTTCCAGTAGTTGGAGCTGCTGGCATACTTCGATGCGTACATGATTCGTGTCTGGTCGGATTGTTTCATTGCCTCGTCGAGGATGGCGAGTTTCACGGTGCGCACGCTGTAGCGCAGGTCGTTGGTGGTGTGCATCGTGTTGTCGATTCCGTAGCTGCTGAGGTAGCGGTCGGTGCTGCCTGGATAGCCGAGGGTCATGCAGTATGAGCCAGGTTGGTAGCCCTGGGTCGACACGTGTGCATAGCTTACGGGGTGTAGCGGAACGTTGTCGGTGCTGTATTCAGCCGGTGTGCCGTCGGGTGCGGCGTAGATGCGGAACACGCTGAAGTCGCATGTCTGTCGTGGCCACATCCAGTTGTCGGTGTCGCCGCCGAACTTGCCCAGACTCTGTGGCGGTGCAAACACGAGGCGTACATCGTCGTAGCGCTGATATACCGACAGGTAGTACTTGCTGCCGCGGTAGTAGGGGGTCACTTCGCCGTATATGCACTTCACGGTGTCGAGCACTTCGGCATGAATCACCTGTGTCACACTGTCGATTTTCAGTGCTTTCATCTGCTCGTCCATATCAGACTTGATGCACGAGAGCACACGGTCGCTCACATCCACGGTGCGCAGATGGAATGCCACATAGAGTTCGGGGTTGGGCAGTTCGTCGTTCAGCCGCTTGGCCACAAATCCGTTCTTCAGATAGTCGTGACGGGTGGTGGAGTGGTCTTGTATGGCATCGAATCCGCAGTGGTGGTTTGTAAACACAAGTCCGTCGGGGCTTACTACCACTCCAGAGCAGAAGCCGCCAAACATCACGATAGCGCCGTTGAGCGACGGGCCGTTGGGGTTGTAGAGTTGCTCGGGGGTCAGTTCAAGTCCCATCTGGTGGAGGTGGTTCCATGTGTTGCCCGACATGTTGCCAATCATCCACATTCCTTCGTCGGCACGTGCAAGCATCGACATCATGCACAGGGCCGTTAATAGCAGTTTCTTCATCTTCTTATTTACGATTTTCGATTTTCGATTTTCGATTTATGTACTATTTAATTATTTAGCTATTACCATCCGGCGCGTGTCTATCCTCCTTTGAGGGAGTAGGGAGGGGGATTCTCTTCCCTATGACGGGTATTGACCGCAGCGGCAGGTCGTGATACAGCACATGGGCAATGAACAGGATGACGAACACCGTGCCTATTGCCATCTTGAGCAGTTGAGAGTCGACAAGTCCCATCGTGTAGCGCATAGCGAAATACATGGCTGCGGTAATGACTATATATGTCATGATAGACTTCAGGTCGTAGTCTATCTTGTTTTTCTTCTGACCTACGATGTACGACAGTATCATTGCCGTGAAGTATCCTGCAAATCCTGCCCAGGCACATGCCATATAGCCGTAGCGCGGAATGAACAGGTAGTTTACCACGATGAGCACCACGCATCCGCTGATTGAGAATATGGCGCCCCAGATGGTCTTGTCGATGAGTTTATACCAGAACGACAGGTTGAAGTATATGCCCATCATTATCTCGGCTGCCATCACAATGGGTACGATGTCCATACCCACGCGGTATTTCTCGTCGACGATGCGCTGCAACAATGGCAGATATGCAATGACGCAGATGAATGCAAAGAGGGTGAAGATGATGAAGAACTTCATACCCATGGCGTAGGTCTCCTTGCTGTCGCGTTCCTTGGTTTGGGAGAAGACGAACGGCTCGTAGGCATAGCGGAAAGCCTGGGTTATCATCGCCATCACCATCGCCACCTTCACACATGCACCGTAGATTCCCAGTGCAGCACGGCCTTCCTCGCGAGGCAGCACCCGCGGCAGCATCAGCTGTCCTGCCACCTGGTTCAGTATGCCGGCAATGCCCAGGATGAGCAGCGGCCAGGTGTAGGCCAGCATCGAGCGGCAGTAGCCCCTGTTGAATCGCCACCGACATTCGCGCAACTCGCCTATGAAGCATAGCATCACCACCGATGTACATATCAGGTTGATGACCACGGTGTAGGTCACCGTTATTTCCCAGTTGTCCACAAATTTCGGTATGATGGCGTATGCCAGCACGTTGAGTCCGCAGCTCAGCAATATGAACAGCATCTTCAGGGTGACAAACCTGATGGGGCGTTTCTTGTATCGCAGGTAGCTGAACAGTATTGCCTGGAACGCATCCATGCCCACAATAATCGCCATCATGCC
>JAFUSD010000039.1 GCA_017480685.1 Bacteroidaceae bacterium | reverse complement strand
CATACACACCCACTACGACAAACAACTGCTGAACGACCTGCCCATCAGCCAGTTCGAAGGACGAATATTCGTAATCACAACCGAGGGCGAGGCAGCACGTGCAGTGAAATACCTCATGAGCCAGCCCATACTCGGATTCGACACCGAGACACGACCATCATTCCGCCACGGCGAATGCCACAAAGTAGCACTGCTACAAGTCTCCACACACGACACCTGCTTCCTCTTCCGGCTCAACCGCATGGGGCTGCCACCATGCATCATAAACCTGCTCGAAGACCAGCAGATAACCAAAGTGGGACTCTCGCTCACCGACGACATCACCATGCTACGCCGCCGACACACATTCAAGCCAGGATCATTCATCGAAATACAAAACGAAGTGACCAAGATAGGAATCACCGACATGAGCCTGCAGAAAATCTACGCCAACCTCTTCGGACTCAAGATAAGCAAACGACAGCAACTCACCAACTGGGAAGCCGACATCCTGACCGATGCACAGAAGACCTACGCCGCCACCGATGCATGGGCATGCATCAAAATCTATGAAGAAATCGAAAGGCTCAACCAAACCAAAGCATACCAACTCATATAGCATGAAACAGATAATACTGAAACGAAGTAAAGACGAATCGCTGCGCCGGTTCCACCCATGGGTCTTCTCGGGAGCCATAAGCCACTTCACACCCGCCGAACCCGAAGAAGGCGAAGTGGTGGAAGTCATGACACACGACGGACTATACATCGCCACCGGACACTTCCAGATAGGCAGCATCATGGTGCGCATACTCTCGTTCGAACACGAAACGATAGACATCAACTTCTACGAACGACGACTGCGCAGCGCACTCTCCGTAAGGCAATGCATAGGCCTGGCCGACGACCCCGACAACAACACCTACCGCCTGGTGCACGGCGAGGGCGACAACCTCTCGGGCCTTGTGGTCGACATCTACGGCCGCACAGCCGTCATGCAGGCACATTCGGTCGGCATGCATATCGACCGCAAAACGATAGCAGAAGCCCTGGCAAACATCATGCAAGGAAAAATCGACAACATATTCTACAAGTCAGAAACCACACTGCCATTCAAGGCCGACCTCGGACAGGAAAACGGATTCCTGCTTGGAGGCAGCAAAGAAGATGTGGCAACAGAAAACGGACTGAAGTTCCACGTCGACTGGCTGCGCGGACAGAAGACAGGCTTCTTTGTCGACCAACGCATGAACCGCCAGCTGCTCGAGCACTACAGCCACGGTCGCCGAGTGCTCAACATGTTTTGCTACACCGGTGGCTTCTCGTTCTATGCCATGCGAGGCGGTGCCACACTCGTACATTCGGTCGACTCATCACAGAAGGCAATCGACCTCACCAAAGCAAACGTCAGCCTCAACTTCCCCGACGACCCACGCCACACCGCATACTGCGACGATGCATTCCGATTCCTCGACTCAATACAGACAGAAATGACAAATGGTGAATCTGTAAATGATAAATCAATAAATGATAAATCGGTAAATAACAAATCAGTAAATGGTGAATCAATAAATAGTAAATCAGTAAATGGTAACTGCCCTTATGATTTGATTATCCTCGACCCTCCTGCATTTGCCAAGCACAAGAATGCACTCCACAATGCACTCAAGGGCTACACACGCCTCAACCAAAAAGCATTTGAGAAACTTCCGTCGGGCGGGTTGCTCTTCACCTTCAGTTGCTCGCAGGTGGTAACCAAAGACCAGTTCCGCGCTGCCGTATTCACCGCAGCAGCGCAAGCACACCGCCGAGTCAGAATACTGCATCAGCTCCACCAACCACCCGACCACCCAATCAACATATACCATCCCGAAGGCGCATACCTGAAAGGATTGGTGCTGTACGTGGAGTAGAGTTGTCAACTGTCAGATGTCAGTACATAGCAAATGCTATGTTTTTGCAACAATAATTCATTTTTTTCATGAAAACATTTGGTTGTATAGAAAATAATGCCTAACTTTGCAACGTGTTTTTCATGGTATTAGATTTATTTTAAGGTTAGTAGAAATTGCTTGTCGTGATGATAAGCAATTTTTTTTGTATACATACCACACCATCTCCGCCCCATCCACACACCATAATGAACCGAGAAAAGTAAACGCTCCACATATAAAAAGCGGCTTTTCACACCGTTTTTTTCATGACAAAACATCAAAAAAATGCCGGCAATCTTTGCAGCAACGAAAATTATCCGTATCTTTGCAGCGATATATACGTCACGTTCCTCCCAACGAGGGACCTACCATGATACACCTTCCAAAATCGATTTATCCTGTTTATCTACGAATGTGCCACCAGCCGCGGGGCGACACATGCTATGTTCTGTATGTATCAACCGTGTGTGAATGCATCAGAGCCCCACATGCCCGCACCCACCGATGCGGCATCGAAACAAACAATAATAAAAGAAGATATAATATCATCTATATACACAATGAAACGTAACACAATGAAACGTAACATAAATATACAGGGTAAAAAACATACATCAACAACCATCAAAGCACTCCTCGCAATGCTACTGCTATTTGCAGCTATGGGCGTAAAGGGACAGGAAACGAAATTGGGGAAACCTGTTTCCGGCCTCTACAACAGCGCACTCACTGCCACAGCCACCGATGCCACTGCTGCCGCAGTAGTGCTGAACGACCTTGAAGACCACTCGTGGAGTTATTATAGCGACCCGTCGTGTCCAATCCGTAGCTTGAATCCTGCGGATGTACAGATAACATATTATGGTAATGGAACCAAAACGGTTGCAACAAGCAACGATGCGAATCCTGGAAATACATTTACGGCATCAACCAATAATGCAGTGGCAGTGGGTATAGATGCTTCAGCACACACATTTATATATTATAAAACTCTTGAGCGCTCCGACGGTGCTACGGCTGCAAGCGTGGCTGCTGCAACGGGTCGCTGTGCCTATACCACGATACCGAACCCGTTCTCGGTACGTCCCACATACGGCACAGGCGACACTCGCTGGCGTGGTTTCTATGCATGGCGTGTGAAGAGTGTGGAAGGTGGAACGATATATAATGCCAGTACTGGTGGCTCGACCATCAATGTTGACAGCACCATTAACGCCGAGACTGAGGTCTATTTTACTCCGACCAGTGCCACAAGCATGAAGGTGGAACTGGAAGCTTTGTGGGCAAGAGCGTATGTGGAAAACTCAACAACAAGTTTAACCACATATGCAACTGGGGCAAATGCATACGAACGCAATTTCCATATAATTACTTCAGGAAACGGTTATCAAAAGTTAGGTGACTATCAACAGACGTACGGTTTAACTATATCAGCTATTTATCCTAATGGCACAACGAATGGAACAGAAGGTGCTACAGTCGATAATATAACAAATAATTATCTGTACGGCAACTTTACAGCAACTTCCGATACTAAATTTGAATATGTTAGAATGTACTCAAACAATAATTCAATTAATGCTGGAGGATATGGCTTGGTATTCGGTCGGGAAATAACGGGATACAATAATGGTATTTGTGTCCCTACTATTTATGGCAATAATTCCAACTCAAATATTAACCAGACTGTCAGATTAGAGAGCGGTATCTATACAAATTTCTATGGTATAGGTACAGACGGACCAAGAAACAACATTACTAAGCAACACATTATTCTTGGCAGTGACTATGACCGCGCTAATGATGATGATAATGAAAAATTGAAGATTACAGATTACATCAAATTAATTCAAACGAGTAATCATTCTACAGGAACTGATAAAGTTAAAATATTTGTTAAGAGCGGAACATTTCAAGATAATCAAGGAAGCGGAACCGCAGAAAACTCCAATAATTGTTTTTACTTATGGAGCCCATCACAAAATAATACAGGTACTGGCACCCGTACTATGATTGTTGAAGGAGGCCAGTTATGGCATATTGCAGGAGGCTTAGACTGTGGAAACAATACAAATTCTAACACCCTAACCATTCGTGTCTCGGGAGGAACAATACGCGGAAGCGTATTTGGGGGCGCAGCAAGATATGATACAAATGGCTACAAAACCTTCGTCTTCACAGGCGGCACTGTTCGTGGATGGATAGCAGGAGGTTCCAACGGATATCTGGCAGAAGGTTCTTATGGAAGTGGAAATGAACATGGAACAGTTACAGGACGTAGCTATGTTTATGTCGGTGGAAACACACATGTCGGTGGTAGAGAGGATGCCATTAATATGTCTGTTGGTGGTTACGTTTTTGGTGCAGGATGCGGAAATACCAATACCAACACCAATGCAGGAAGTGTCACAGAACAAACCAACGTTGTAATAGCAGACAACGCTTATGTTAAGCATGGCGTGTATGGTGGAGGAGCGTATGGCAGTTCTTTAGGAACAGCTAATGTATATGTTATGGGTAATGCTACCATAGACGGAGATGATGACGCTGTTCAAGATGTAATTGGTGGTGTTTACGGAGGAGCCAGGCAAAAAGGTGGTGGAACTGTAAACATTACAATGAAAGGAGGTACAATTAATAAGGGTGGACTATTTGGAGGTTCAAACGCTACTGGTACTCTATCAGGTAACGTCACTATAAACATCAACGGCGGCCAGGTGGGTACACCTACTGCTGATGCAAACATCCACGGAGGTGGCTACGGAAAGGCAACTGCGGTGAATGGCAACGTGTCGGTTGCGCTGGGAACTGAAGGACAGACAACTCAGGGGGTTACACTTTATGGCGACGTTTATGGCGGCTCGGCTCTCGGAACCGTAAATACCAACACAAGCAATACGACGACGGTGAATCTGTATAAGGGTAATATATATGGCAATGCTTACGGAGGCGGATTGGGCGATGAATCGACGGCTGCCATCGTAAACGGAAATGTGGCGGTGAACCTTAACGGTGCTGCATTTGGCAAGGCTACAATCAAGGACGACCAGGGTAACGACATCGTATCGAAAGGTCGTGTATTCGGTTGCAACAACGTGAACGGTACGCCGAAGGGTACGGTGACGGTACATGTCTACAAGACCGCAGGCATCAACGGCGCAGCAAAACCGGCAAGGAACACCGATGTTTATGAAGTGCAGGCAGTGTATGGTGGCGGCAACCTGGCAGCCTACCAACCCACTGCAAGCAACACAGCCACCAAGGTAATCATCGACGGTTGCGGCCTTTCGAGCATTGCATACGTATATGGTGGAGGCAACGCAGCCCCTGTGCCTGCCACCGACGTGACGGTCAACGGGTCGTATGAAATAGACTACGTGTTCGGCGGCGGTAACGGTAAGGACAGGATACAAAGCGGCGGCACATGGGAAGAGAACCCTGGAGCCGATGTAGGCAAGGTGAATGGTGTATCGTATGGCACAACCGACCCGATAGGAACGACCACCACTACCATCTACGGCGGAGTGATACATCATGTGTTTGGCGGCAGCAACACTAAGGGCGACGTGACGAAAGAAGCCAACGTGATACTGGGCGACCAAAACTTGCAGACGTGCGAATTCATGGTTGACGAGGTGTATGGTGCAGGCAACGAGGCCTACATGAACGGCAATGCAAATATCACACTGAACTGCATCGAGGGATTGACCGAGATATATGGCGGCTCGCGTATGGCCGATATCGGCTCGTCATCAGAACGGCAAGACGTGAACCTCACCATACACGGCGGACGATATACCAACGTGTTTGGAGGCAACAACCTGAGCGGACGTATCTACGGAAAAATAAACGTTACCATTCAGGAGGACGGATGTCTGCCCATAGAGATAGACCACCTCTACCTTGGTGGCAACAAGGCTCTCTATTCTGTATTCGGATATAACGACGATGCAGGAAAGACTCCTAAGACCAGCGGCACATCGTATGGCGACCCAGAGCTCTACATCATATCGGCCACACGTATAGGCGAAGTGTATGGTGGAGGATATGGCGAGGATGCCATCATGTATGGCAACCCGCACATCAACATCAACATGGAGCCAGGCGAGGTGAACGGTGAATATGAATATATATCGTCGAACACAGAGCATCCCGACGCAGTGTCGCCAACCGAATATGCCAACTACGACAAGACGAAAAACACGACTGACACCTTCCCGCTCAAACTGTCGCTCGGCAATATCGGCACCGTGTTCGGAGGCGGCAATGCAGCCAAGGTGGTGGGCGACACATATATACAGATTGGTACAGGAACTACCATCGACGGAGCAGCACTGACACGCCAGGACGCACAAATCAGCGGCAACGTCTACGGAGGCGGCAATCAAGCCGAAGTGACGGGCAAGACCAACGTGGTGATAGGCCACGAATGATGCTGCGCGCATAGAGAAAACGGTCGTCCCCCGTACAGAGTACGGTCGTACTTCCTACAGAGTACGGTCGTCCCCTGTACGGGGGACGACTTTCTCAGACACAAGAAACTATTTGAGAATATAACCAGTTGATTGTCAAGAGAGGTCGGAAACATGAAAAACTCCATGCAAATGCGTATGATACAAAAAAGACATATTCGATATTGTCATATCAGAAACTTTTCGTATCTTTGCAAACGGATTATCATCCAGATGGGTGGAATCAGCCATTAAAACTGAAAGATTGAAGTGGCACCCGCTATTATCGACCTCATCCGGACGGCAAGCACCCGCTATTAATTATTCATTATTAATTATTCATTATATATTATATATCATCATGACCCGACAGCAACTGATTTCCGAGATACGCCGCAAGCACACATTCCTGTGTGTAGGCCTCGACACCGACATGCGCAAGATACCGCAGCACCTGCTGAGCGAGGACGACCCCGTGTTCGCCTTCAACCGCGCCATCATCGACGCCACAGCCCCCTACTGCATCGCCTATAAGCCCAACGTGGCATTCTATGAGTGTGGCGGCCTCGGCGGAT
>JAFUSD010000038.1 GCA_017480685.1 Bacteroidaceae bacterium | reverse complement strand
TATCGCCGCTATCAAACCTACTGCCGCGAGTACGACGGCAACCACCTGTATAAGGTGGCATCGGGCGCCAGCGACTACGACTACAACTGGACTGAGACGCTGATGAAGCAGGTGGGAACCCAGATGAAGGGCCTCTCGCTGCACTACTACACTTGCTACACCTGGAGCGGTTCGAAGGGAAAAGCCACTCAGTTCAATGCCGACCAATACTATTGGACCATAGCCAAGTGTGGTGTAGGTGTTGAGGAAGTGCTGCAGAAGCAGATTGCCATCATGGACAAGTATGACGCCCGCGGCAATATCGACCTGCTGCTCGACGAGTGGGGCACATGGTGGGACGAAGAGCCGGGCAGCATACGCGGACACCTATATCAGCAAAACTCGATGCGCGACGCAATGGTGGCTGCCTTCTCGCTCAACACATTCCATCAGTACACCAAGCGCTTGAAGATGTGTAACATAGCACAGATAGCCAACGTGCTTCAGAGCATGGTGCTCACCAAGGGCAACCAGATGGTGCTCACTCCTACATACTATGTGTTTAAGATGTATGTGCCCAACATGGAGGCCATCAACATACCACTGAAGGTGACTTGCGACACCTTTGATGCAGAGAACGAACAGCAGAACTCGCCACGCCGTGTGAGCCCCTACGTGAGTTGCTCGGCATCGCGCATGGCCGACGGAACCGTGAACATCAACCTTGCAAATGCCGACCTGAGCAACGCGCGCAAGGTGACCATCGACCTCGCAGGCGTGAAGGGCAAGGTGCAGAATGCACAGATACTCACCGCACAGAACATACAAGACTACAACGATTTCGGCAAGGCAGAGAAGGTGCATCCTGCCACATTCAGCGGTGCAACCATCGACCGCCAGGGCAACCTCGTAGTCGACATGCCTAAGATGTCGGTTGTATGTCTGCAAATAAAGTAGGGGAGGAATCCAATACTTGTATTGAATAAGTAGACACATTATTACAAAAGTAAACCAAATCCTCGCATAGATTGCGCAATCTATGCGAGGCTTTGATTTATATGCACTGTGTAGTGTGTTAAATGCTCTATGTAGTGTGTTATTCGTGTCGTATGGCGTCGATTGGGTCCATGTTGGCAGCTTTGCGAGCAGGGATATATCCGAAGAGGACTCCGATGACTACGCAGACACCGAATGATACGAAGATAGACCATGCAGGTACGCTCGACGGCATGCCCATGGCTGGTACGAGGAACTCGCTGACACAACAGCCGAGCACTATGCCAAGCAGTCCGCCGGTGAGGGAGATGAGTACCGACTCGATGAGGAACTGTAGGCTGATGACCATGCCTGTAGCACCCACGGCCATGCGCAGACCAATCTCCTTCGTACGTTCGGTGACACTCACGAGCATGATGTTCATGATGCCGATACCGGCCACGAGCAACGAGAAGGCTGCTGCAACGACGAGGATAAGGGTGACGGTGTCCATCGTGGTCGACATGGTTTCCATCATTTCGGCTTGCGAGCGTATGGTGAAGTCGTCGACGGCACCTTCTTTTATCTTATGTGTGCGGCGCAGTATCTCGGTGATTTCCTCGATGGCCTGGTCGCTCAGTTCTTCGGTGATGGCCGAGCAGACGATCGACGAGAACCATGTCTGTGCTGCTATACGTTTCATCACGCAGGTGTAGGGCACGATGATGAGGTTGTCTTGGTCCATGCCCCACGAGTTGTAGCCTTTCGACTTGAGCACACCGATGACGCGCAGTGGTATGGACTTGAACCTGATGGTCTTGCCTATGGGGTCGGCTCCTTCTCCGAAGAGTTCGGTAACGACGGTCTTACCTATCACACACACTTTGGCGGCTTTCTTCACGTCTTCTTCGCTGAAGCATTCGCCGTCTTCGATTACCCACTGGCGGATGTCGATGTAGTCGGGGGCTTCGCCGTATGCGGTTGTGGTTGTATTGTTGTTGCCGTAGATGACCTGGCCGGCCGAGTTGACCTCGGGACTTATTTTGGTTACGTATTTCTTTTCTGCCATGAGGGTCTCATAGTCGTTGGGCTTGAGTGTCTGCATGGCCGATGGGTCTTGACGCACACCGCCTCGCATGTCGGCGCCCGGGCGTATGGTGAGCAGGTTGGTGCCCATGGTCGAGAGTTCCTGGCGTATGCTTTCCTTCGAGCCCTGGCCTATGGCCATCATGATGATGACTGCAGCTACGCCTATGATGATGCCAAGCATTGAGAGGAATGAGCGCATCTTGTTGCTCGATATGGCTCGTAGCGACACTTTGAAGAGGTTGAGTATGTTCATTAGTCGTCTTGTGGTTTAGGAAGTGCGGCCAATGCTTGGGCAGCCGACTTGATGTTGGTGTTCTGTGTATCTTCACGTATCTTGCCGTCGCGCAGCATGATGTTGCGCGATGCATACTCGGCAATTTCGGGGTTGTGGGTCACGAAGATGATGGTGTGCCCCTTCTGATAGAGTTCTTGATAGAGCACGAGCATCTCGAACGAGGTGCGTGTGTCGAGGTTTCCGGTTGCTTCGTCGGCCAGCAGCACGGCTGGGTTGTTGACCAATGCGCGTGCGATGGCCACACGTTGCATCTGTCCGCCCGACATCTGGTTGCTCTTGTGGTAGATGCGGTCGCCGAGGCCCACGGCTTCGAGTGCCTCGCGTGCTGCTTCGCGACGGCGGCGGGCGTTGAACTTCGTGTTGTACATCAGGGGTAGTTCCACGTTTTCGAGGGCGGTGGTGTTGGGCAGCAGGTTGTAGTTTTGGAACACGAAGCCTATCTTCTTGTTGCGCAGGTGTGCGCGTTGGTTCTTCGACATCTTGCGCACCGATATGCCGTCGAGGTAGTACTCGCCCGAAGTGGGTGTGTCGAGGCATCCCAGCTGGTTGAGCAGTGTGGATTTGCCCGAGCCCGATGTGCCTTGTATGGTGACGAACTCGCCCTCGTATATCTTGAAGCTGACTCCGCGCAGTGCTTTCACGGTTTCGGAGCCTACTTGGAAGTAGCGCTTCACTTGGTCGAGTTCGATGACTACTTTTCTATCTTCGCTCATGGTTATCGTCCTCCTGCGTTCTGTCCGCCTTGGCGGTTGCTGTTTTGTCCGCCTTGTTGTTGCTGATTGCGGTTGTTGTTGTTACGACGTCCTGGCATGAATGGGTTGCTGGTTTGCTGCTCTTCCTCGATTTCCTGTTCGATGCTGAACTCGGTCACCAGTTCGGTTCCGGCCTCTATGCCCGATATGATTTCGGTCAGTGTGCCGTTGGTGGTTCCTATCTGCACGGGGTGTGCGCGGAATGTGGTGCCGTCGAATGTCCACACTTTGGAGGTGCCTTCACAGTCTTCGATTTTCTGGTCGGGGGTGAGTATGGCCTCGTTTGGAGTAAAGCGCAGAGCCTTGGATGGCACGGCGAGTACTCCGTTTTTCTCGAGTGTGAATATCGATACGCTTGCGGTGAGGCCCGGTTTGAGTTTGAGCGACTCGTTGGGTGCTGCGATGACTACCTCGTAGGTCACCACGTTGCTCTCGGTTGTGGCCTGCTGGCGCACTTGGGTCACGGTGCCGTCGAATGTGTCGTCGGGGTATGCATCGACGGTGAATACCACGTGCTGACCTTCGCGCACTCCGCCTATATCAGCCTCGTCGATATCGGCGATGACGCGCATGTCGGTGAGGTCCTGAGCTATGATGAAGAGGGTAGGGGTGGTCATGGCCGATGCTACGGTCTGACCTTCCTCGACTTCACGGCTGAGCACCACTCCGTCGATTGGCGAGAGGATGGTGGCATATCCGAGGTTGGTTTGTGCTTTGGTCACATTCTGTTGCTGCACAGCCACTTGCTGTTGTGCCTGTTCGTAGCTGAGGCGTGCGTTTTCGTAGTCGTTGGCACTGACGAGCCCTTTGTCGTAGAGAGTCTTGTAGCGGTTGTAGTTAGAGCTTTGGTAGTTGAGGTTGCTCTGTGCGTTCGACAGGTTGCTCTTGGCTGATGCCAGTTCGCTGAGCAGGTTGGTCTTGTCGAGTTCGGCAATGACTTGACCTTTGTGTACCTCGCTGTTGTAGTCGACGTATATCTTGTCGATGATGCCCGACACCTGTGTACCTACGTCGACTTTGGTCACTGGTTCGATGGTACCGGAGCCGGTGATGCTGGTCGACACGTTTTGCACTTCGGCCGTGGCGGTCGTATATGTCACTTTGGGTTGGTTGGAGCATGATGTCATGATGGCACATGCTATTGCTGCTGCAATGATTGATGATTGAGTCTTCATATTGTGTGTTTGTTTTCTTTCGCTGTATGTGTGTGGGTTATAGTTTTATTGGCTCGCCCTTGTAGAACCGGAGCATGGCCATGTTGTAGAGTGTGGTGTATTTCGACTGCAAGAGTTGCTGCTCGGCTTGCAGCAGGTTGGTCTTGCCGGTGGTGAGTTCCACGATGTTTTTAAGTCCGAGTAGGAACTGCTCGCTCACCAGGTCGTAGCTTTCCTGCATGCTCTGCACGTTGGCCTTGGCAAAGATGTATTGCTGTTGCGAGGTGTTGGCGTTGAGCCAGTAGTTTTCGATTGAGCTGTAGAGCGATTTCTCGGCGTCTTGCAGTTGCAGGCGGCTGCTGAGTTGTGTGAGTTTGGCTTTGTTGACATTGGTGCTGTTTTGCTTTTGGTCGAATATGGGTACGGATACCGACACTCCGAGCGAGTTGCTGAGGTTTGTCTTCACCTGACGGAAGAACGGAGTCTCGGTGCCGCTAGCGTTGCTTGTACCCACTCCTGCATTGAGGTTCACGGTGGGCAGATAGCCTGCCTTGGCTATCTTGAGACTCAGTTCGCTTGCCTCTACGCCTATTTGGCTGCTACGTATCTCGGGGCGGTGACGCAGTGCCACCTCGTATACTTCTTCTTTCGACGGTATGGCATCCAGCACTGCCGACTCGGCTATGTTGGCGGCTACGATGTCGAAGTCGTCGCTGCCGGTGATTTCGAGCAGTTGCTTGAGTTGTAGCTTGAAGTTTTCGAGCTGTGCTCGGCTATTGACTATGTTGTATTCGTCTTGCGATGTCTGTGCCTCGAGCTGTGCGAGGTCGACACGTGCCAGGCTTCCCACCTCGACCATCACCTTGGCGCGGTCGCGCTGTTGCTGCGATGCCTTCAGTATTTCTTCGTTCACCTTCACAGCTTCGGTCTGGTAGAGTATCTGAACATATAGCTGTGTGATTTGTTCCTGAATGGAGTTGGCGGTGCGTTCGGCCTCGAGTGCCGACTGCTGTGCAGTGTATTCGTTGCGCTTTATGTTTTTTGTGTTTCGTCCGCCGTTCCACACGGTCATGCTGGCATTGAGGCCGTAGCTGCCGTTGTAGCTGGTGGTGCGGCGTGTGGAGGTCATGGTTCCGTTGGTGAGGTTGATGGTCGACGGGCTGTATGGACGCCACGAACCGTTCTGATTGGTGCTGAACGATAGCGAGGGGAACAGCGCGGCCTTCGACTGCTCGACGTCGTATTCGCTCTGCATGGCGCTCAGCTTGTTTTGTTGCAACTGGATGTTGTTTTCGAGTGCATAGTCGATACACTCTTGCAGGGTCCACTGTTTCTGGGCATGGATGGATAGACCCACGAGTAGGGTTCCTGCTGCTGTGGCTATTCTATGTTTCATTTTGTGATGTATTATTATCTTATATTTGACTGCTTTTTATGGATTATGGTTTAATTGTGTGGCTGTCAGCCCTCATCATCCGTATGGATAATATTCCAACCCTTGGTGGCAATTGCCAAATCGTAGCAATTGGGAGGCGCAGCGACGGAGGGTGAGAGTTTCTAAAAAGTGCAGACGGACTATAAGCCGGGTTCTGTTTTGGAGGGGATTGCACCCGCCGATGTCTGTCATTTATCTACTCCATGAGTCGCCCCATGGCTCAAGCGTTCTACCCTGTAGCTCGGGCGAGCAACCCTCAAGCGCTACTATACATGAACTTGCAGCTTCCAAGGTGTACAGCCAGTCGTGTCGCCACGCTGCTGGTGGGCTCTTACCCCGCCTTCTCACCCTTACACGTCGGCTTCCTTGCCGTGAAGCAAGGCGTCCGCCATGCGGTTGTTTTCTTCTACACTGCTCAACCCTCGCGGGCTGCTTCTATTTTCGGAAGTGGAATGCTCTGTGCTGCCCGGACTTTCCTCTCGCATGTTCGCATGGAACAGCCAGCGACAGACCGTCCGTCTGCATTGGTTTCAAGTTGCAAAGGTACGACTTTTTCTGCATTTGTGCAAGTAGCGCGCCGCCTAATCGGTTGTTTTGCCACAAAATGAGGATGCTTTTGCCGTAGATTGATTGCAGGGAAGACATTGTTGACCTAAGTTTTAAGCCCGAAGTTCATGACGCGTAAACAAAAAAGCACGTACTTTCATGGTTGATTGCACGTGCTTTTGCTTTTCAGTAAAGGTTTACACCTTATTATATATATACCTGCTATTTCTTTTGCCACAAGCGGAAGTCGCTGAAGCTCACCTCGGCGCGAGTGTCGGTATAGGTGGTTTGGAATAGACCTACGCGCAGGGTCTTCCCCTCGAACATCGGGATGCTGACTGGACTGGACGGCATGTCGGTCCATGTGTGTCCGTCGGGCGAAGTGCGTACATATAGTGTGTTGCCCTCGCGCTGCATCTGCAGGTAGCGGTCGAATTGGTAGGCCTGTTGGTTGTTGTACTGCTGGCGGCCGCGGCGCAGGATGGTGGTGAGCATGTTGCCGCAGTTGTAGAGCGGGAAGACACCGAGTTGGACGAGCTGCTGCGACGAATCGCTCAGCGGCAGGATGACCATGAGTCCGCCCTCGTTGTAGGCTGGGGTATTGCGACGCGACAAGCCTGTCATGTCGGCTATCTTGACCTCCATGATGAAGTCGCCGCTCACTTCCTTGTATATCATAGGGCCGTTGTGCGACGGGTCGGCATCGAAGTTGGTGCCACCCGACGAGAGTGTGAGCACTCCGTCTTTGGCGCTATAGCTCTGGTTTGTAGTAGTTGCGTATTGTCCGTCCCATGGACTGAAGGTCTTGAAGTCGTCGGTGAAGAGCGTAAACTGCCCCGCATCGATATCCACGTTGGCAGTGAGGGTCTTCTCCGTACCGCTGCCATCGCTCACAGTCACGAAGCATGTCTGCGACTGCTTGCCGTCGGTGCTGAGCATTATGCTGCCAATGCTTGATGCCTTGCTCATTTCGGGCAACTTGCTTTGCAGTTTCTCGCTCGTGATTCCGTATGCATAGCGGAGCGACCCTGCATGTAGTGGCTCACCCTCTTTGTCGGTCACCGCGATACGCACGATGCTCGGGGTGACAGCCTCGGCACGCACCGACATGTTGTCGAAATCGACGGTTATCTTGTCGTCGGTATCCGATTTTGCGGTGTATTCAGCTTGCACTTCATCGGCACTGAGGGCGCGGTCGTAGAGTCGGAGCGAATGGATGTATCCGCTGAAGGGGTTGCCTCCGTAGGCGTCGGAGCCGATAGTGATGGGTCCGTCGGGGCGGAGCATGATGAAGTTGTTCTTCTCGTGGACGAGCCGTCCGTTGAGGTAGAAGCGGTTGTACCATCCGTCGAAGGTGACTGTCCAGTGCTGCCAGTGACCTTCACCCTCGCCCACAAGCTGTGGCAAGCCCTGACTCTCGAAGCTGCCTGCATGGTCGATGATGCCTGTATCGCGGTTGCGGTTGTGGTTGAACTCAAAGGCAGTGAGGTCGCCGCTGCTGGGTGTGATGCCTGCTACGGTTTCGCGCGACGATATGTCGGGGTTGAATATCCATGCCGAAATGGTGTAGGCGCTGTTGTAGGTGAAGTTTTTCGGACATGGGAA
>JAFUSD010000037.1 GCA_017480685.1 Bacteroidaceae bacterium | reverse complement strand
ACGCTGAAGCAGAAGCTGGGCAGCGGACTTGTGCTCATCTTCGGCCACAATCAGGCACCGGCCAACTATCCGGCCAATGCCTATACATTCCGCCAGGACAGTTCCTTCCTCTACTACTTCGGTCAGAACCAAGAGGGACTGGTGGGAGTGATTGATATCGACAACGACCGCGAGTGCCTTATCGGCAACGATATCGACATCGAAGACATCATCTGGACAGGCTTCGTGCCATCAATCCACGACCTCGCTCTCGAAGTTGGCGTAGAGCATTCGGCACCGATGGCTGAGCTGCAGCAAATCGTCGATCGTGCCCGTAAGGCCGGACAAGAGATAATGTTCCTGCCACCATGCCGCCACGACCTCATGATACAGATAGGCGACCTCATGGGCATCCATCCACTCCGTGTGCGCGAAGCTGCATCGGTGCGACTCATCAAGGCCGTGGTCGATATGCGAGCAGTGAAATCCGACGAAGAGATAGCAGAGATAGAGCGTGCCATGGCAATAGGCTACGACATGCACACCGCTGTGATGCGGGCCGTGCGGCCAGGTGTGACCGAGAAACAACTGGCAGGAATCATGGAAGGCATCGTGAGCAGCCGCGGCAGCAAGGTGTCGTTCCTGTCGATCGTCACCATGCACGGCGAGATATTCCATGGCGACCCATCGCTACGTCCACTCGAAGCCGGACGACTTCTGCTCTGCGATGCAGGTGCCGAGACAGTCAACAACTACTGCTCCGACAACACACGAGTAACACCCGTAAGCGGTAAGTTTACACAGAAACAGCGCGACATATACTCAATCGTCGAAGCATGTCACGACCTCGTAATCGAGCGTGCACATCCCGGAATGAAATGGATGGACATGCACCTCGACGTGTGCCGACTCATGACCGACCGCCTCAAGGACCTCGGATTGATGAAGGGTAATACCGACGATGCAGTAGCAGCAGGAGCACATGCCATGTTCCTGCAACACGGACTCGGACACATGATGGGTATGGACGTGCACGATATGGAAGGCCTCGGACAGGTGTATGTGGGATTCGACGACGAAGTGCGCCCATCCACACAATTCGGCACCGACTGCCTCCGCTGCGGCCGACGCATCCAACCCGGATGGGTGCTCACCGACGAGCCAGGCATCTACTTCATCCCCGCACTCATCGACAAGTGGCGAGCCGAAGGACTCCACCGCGAGTTCATCAACTACGACCTGCTCGACACCTACCGCGACTTCGGAGGCATACGCCTCGAAGACGACATCCTCATCACCACCGACGGCTGCCGAGTGCTGGGCGAGAAGGTGATACCATACCATATCGATGATGTAGAAACTTATGCGCTTAGCGCAAATTGAAGATTGAAAATTGACAATTAGCCATCCGGAAGGCTCTGTGCCCTTTGCAAATGCACCGCATTCTCAAGACGCAAACTCTAAATACTTCGTTTCTTAGCGTTCAAAAAAAATGATGAACGCAGAGATAGAAAGAAAGTAAGGATTTATTTAAGAGTGTCACAACACTGCAAAGATACGCAGAGCCATCCGGAAGGAAATGAACAAATGGTAAATGAATAAATAGAAATAAATAGTAAATAGTAAATCGTCAAATAGTAAATGAGATTATGAAGAAAGCAATCATCTTCGGAGCACTCGTTGCTCTCACCGCTTCGCTCTCGGCGCAGATTAACAGCCTTCAGCGCCAGGAACCCAAGAAGCCCCAGTTCACCATCGTGAAGGAAATCCCAATCACCAGCGTCAAGAACCAAGCACGCTCTGGCACATGTTGGAACTACTCAACCCTCTCGTTCTTCGAAGCCGAAATACTGAAGAAGAGCGGCAAGACCTACGACCTGTGCGAGATGTTCGTATGCAACAAAAACTACATGGACCGCGCCATCGTCAAGGTGCGTATGCACGGCGACGCACAGTTCTCGCAAGGCGGCTCTGCCTACGATGTGCTCTATGTCCTCAAGACCTACGGCATCTGTCCCGAAGAGGCCATGCCCCTGCCAGGCACCATGTATGGCGACACACTCAACAACTTCAACGAGTTCTTCGCCGTGATGGAACCATACGTCGATGCAGTAGCCAAGTCGACAGCCAAGACCATCACCACCACATGGCAAGGCGGTCTGCAAGGCATACTCGACTCCTACCTCGGCCGTTGTCCTGAGACCTTCACCTACGAAGGCAAGACCTACGACCCCAAGTCGTTTGCCGCAAGCCTCGGACTCAACTGGAACGACTACGTATCCATCACATCCTACACACACCATCCATTCTACGAGGAATTCCCCGTTGAGGTGCAAGACAACTGGCGTCAGCCCGGTTCGTGGAACCTGCCAATCGACGAGATGGCACGCGTCATCGACAACGCTATCATGAACGGATACACCGTGGCATGGGGCGGCGATGTGTCGGAGACAGGATTCACCCGCGACGGACTCGCCATCCTCTACGACGAGAATCCCGAGCAAGGACTCGAAGGCTCCGACATGGCACACTGGCTCGGCCTCACAGCCGCACAGCGTCGTAGCGAAGTCATGGCCAAAGGCTTCGAAGCACCCGAGATGACACCCACACAGGAGCAGCGCCAGAAGGAATACGACAACTGGGAACTCACCGACGACCACGGAATGCTCATCTACGGAATAGCCCGCGACCAGAACGGCCGCAAGTGGTACATGGTGAAGAACTCATGGGGCGAGACCGGCGAATACAAAGGCACATGGTACATGACCGAGAACTTCATCGTAGCCAAGTGCATGGACTTCCTCGTCAACAAGAACGCCATTCCTAAAGACATCGCAAAGAAACTCAAGCAAGCCAACGATGCACGATTTTAACCCCTCTCTTATCTCCCCTCATCCCCTTGAGGGGACTGAGGGGTGACAATTCGGTTTTCTCCCCCTCGCACTCCCCCGAGGGAGAGAGGGGAGATGATGCCATCCGGTAGTATCATCCTCCCTTGAGTTAATATATAATTTTGACAGCCCCCTCCCTGTCCATCCCGACATCCTCCTCCAATTTATGGTAGTGAGTTATCCGGATGAAAAGGGAGGGGGTCGTCTTTTTTTTGAAAAAACAGCACGTACGATTATAGATTCTGCCCCGATGTGGTAATATATAAGTAGAGAAACAAACTGCTGATGACTCACGACGAACAACGAATGACGAACAACGAAGAACTGCAGCTCATACGACGCATCGCCCGCGGCGGACACACCCAGCTGTACCGACATCTGGCCAACCGCTACGCGAGCCAGGTGCTGACGATGGTGCGGCGCCTCGTTCCCTCGCAAGAAGAAGCTGAGGAAGTGACGCAGGACGCCATGGTCGAAGCCTTCAAAAGTCTCGCACGGTATGACGAGCGTCGGTCGAGTTTCTCCACGTGGCTCATGAGTATAGCCTACCACACCGCGCTGAAACACAGCCGGACGAAACGACGGCAATTGCCCCTGGTGGAGGTGGAGCAGGATTGGCTCGATGCTGTGGCCGACGACGATGCCGATGCAGTGCTCGATGATACCGACCGCGTGACACTCATGGAGCAAGCAATCGGCCAACTGAAGCCCGAAGACCAGATGTTGCTCCACCTCTACTACTACGACAACCGACCCATTCGCGAGATTGCCCTCATCACAGCACACGAAGAAAGCTACCTGCACTCGCGACTGCAATGGATCAGAAAAAAACTGGCAACCATAATCTTAAATCTTGAAAGCAATGAACGACAATAAACCATCAGCCGACCGAGGTCTTCGCCTCGCTGTCCGTCACATGAACGAAACTGCAAAGCATCCGATGCTGTCGGATGATTTCACAGACCGCCTGATGCAACGCATTGAGCAAGAAAACGAGCCGCACGTGGTGCATCGCCGCTGGTGGCTGTATGCTTCAATCAGCGCAGTTGCTGCCAGCATTGCTATAGTGTTGTTGCTTAATTATAATAATAAGGTGGAGCCGACGGTACAACCGAAAACTGCTCATGTGACACTCGCTGGCTCTGCCGACCCTGCCGACCATAATGCCGCTAATGTCACAAATGTCCTTAACGACTCTAAAGTCCCTGAGGCTCCTAAAGCCATTACACCCTCTGCAGCTCCCAGACAACTAGCCAAGGCACCGCGTCATTCGGCAGCAGCAAAGGAAACGGCCCTCATTACTGATGAGATTCCCGATACCTTGGGTAGCAGCATCATGGCTTCGGAGGAAAACATTGCACGAGCCTTGCAGATGTTGGCCGAATGTGAGCAATCAATCATGAAAGGAGAGCAAACTGTTAGGAACGATATGATTGAAGCTACATTCAATTCAATGCCTCAATCAGCCAGCGCCATGCTTGTAATCAATGAGTTGGGCGATGTGGAGGTAGTTGATTATGATGATGTGGTGAAGTTGTGAGAGGCCCCTGAGGTCTGAGGTAATTGACAATTGAGAATTGACAATTAGCCATCCGGATGGAAATAACCAAATAATTAAATAGTACATAAATCGTAAATAGTAAATCGTCAAATCGTAAATAAGATTATGAATACAAAGAAAATTATCATCATGGTTGCCGTGCTATTGGCATTTTCACCGGCTGCATCGGCACAGCAACAGATTCAGGACTTGTTCCGTGAAATCATCGCAGGCAAGGAACATGGGTTTGTGGCCGAACGACGTTCGACTTATGTTAACGATACTACAGGCATCAAGAGCGAGAGCCGTATGGTCATAGTGAACTTAAACCGTCAGCATCTCGACATCTTGGATCGGCTGAAGGCTGCGTTTGCAAGCGAGGGTCAACATGCTACGCTCAATTATTCGCACATCATCGACGATGCTTCCGGCAACTTACCACCCACTGCACGCCAGCGATTCAGCATCTGGTGTGAAGGTATGCCTCCGGTCATCATCGGTGCTATCAGGAACAGCAACTTCCTCATTGTCAGTTTCGACGACAAGAACCATCCGGGTTATCGCACTTGTCTTGCTGCCGAATGGAGCAACACCGACAGCGATGAAACTCCGCAGGCGATGATTGTCGATGTATATGGACGCAAGCAGGAGGCACAGACAGTCACTTCGCCTTTATCTGCTAATGGCACTATGAGTTGGCAGGAATTTACGAATAACCTTTTAATTACAAGCAACACTTCTGACGATATGAAGCAACGCTTGGCTGAAATCGACCAATGGCGTGACAGCCTTGCATCGAATATCGACATACCCAATCCTTCGCTCAGCGATTATACAGCCAAGTTCTCCAACTTCAACGATGTATTGCAAAACAACATACCGACTCCGGGCGGAAAAAAATACGACTGGATGCAGCAGGCTTTGAACAACGATATACACTTCGACGCCAGCGATTGGCTCCGTTTCTTCGGACTTATGACCAAGCATATGCTCGACCGCAAGGACGATGACTCATACGAAAACCTGGTAGTCGCTGCAGGCATAATACTCGACCTCTGCAAGAGCGCGACACCGCTCGACGCCGATGAACGTGCCATCAGTGCACGCCGACTGGAGCAAGTGGCCGCCAACTTCAAAGACCAATACATACACGACATACTCATTCTTGGTGCAAAGAAACTGAAAGGCAGGTAAGTATTCGTTAATTCCTAAACAAACATATTTATGATTACCAACCACTTAAGATGCGGATATTTCCGCGTCGGGCTATTGCTATGCCCTAAACGAACCATCTTGGCTACCGCCTTTCTGCTTGCTGCAGTGTGCAATGCATCGGCTCAAGGCCTCGTATTCGGCACCGTGCAGGACGCATTCCTCAAGACTCCCCTGCCAGAGGCAAAAGTATCGCTGCTGCTGGCTGCAGACAGCACAGTAGTAATCGATTCAATCCCTATCACCAAGAAATACAGGGACGACGGTACGGTGCGTGAGGCGCAGTTCATGCTACAGCCCGAGAAGAAAACGTGTAAGTACCTGCTGCGAGGCAGGCTCGACGGCTATGAGGACGGCTACCTGCCCCTGACGATAGATGCCAGCGAGGGCCGCGCCATCATGCTCGACGATGCGCTGGAACTGCGCAAGATTCGTCAGGTGAACTTGCAAGAGGTGACGGTGACGGCCACGAAGGTGAAGATGTACTACCGTGGCGACACCATCGTCTATGATGCCACGGCATTCAAGCTGCCCGACGGCTCTATGCTCGACGACCTCATCCACCAGATGCCCGGTGTGACCATCGATGAATATGGCCAGATTTTTGTCAATGGCAGGAAGATTGACGAGCTGCAACTCGGCTCGCGCTCCTTCATGCGCGGCAACTCGAAAGTGCTGATGGAGAACCTGCCTTACTACACGGTGAAGGACATCAAGGTGTATGACCAGGACACCGACCTCAACCGTGCGCTGAATGCGCAGGTAGAGAGGAAGAAGTTCGTGATGGACGTGAACCTGAAGCCCGAGTACCAGATAGGCTACATTGCCAATGTGGAGGCGGCGGGAGGCACGCAAGACCGCTGGCTGGGACGAGGCTTCCTGCTCGGCTTCACCTCTCACACCCGCTACACGCTCTTGGGCAACTCGAACAACGTGAACGAGAGCCGCCACATAGGGCAGTCCAACCACTGGACGCCAGATGCCGTGCCGCAGTCGCTGCTGACCACGCACAGCGCAGCAGGGGAGATTGACTACCAGTCGGCCGACAAGAACGTGCAGGAGAACCTGACCGCCGACTTCACCTCCACTCGCGACGAGGGCGAGATGCTGAGACGCAACGAGCTGTTCCTACAGGGCAACCCGTTACAGACCACCCGCCAGAACTCGCTGTCAAAAGCCCAAAGGCTGAAGGTCGGCAACACCTTCAAGTACGTCAAGCCCGACGGCTTCAGGTTCAACTCCGATGTCGCGCTCAATTACAGGTCGTACAGCGGGAATTCCTCAACGCTGATGGAGCAGTTTGTCGATAGTCTCACGACACGCCAGCGCACTAATGGTTTCAACGACGGGAAGGCATGGAGTGTACACGCCCATGCCCGTATCGACCCGAAGCTGAAGAACATAGGGAAGATAAGGCAATTCTTCTTTCCCAACCCTTCGTTTGATTATTCGTCTGAAGAAAACGAACGTGCACAGCGTTACCGCGTAGAGAACCTTGTCAATCCTTCAATCACCAACCAGTACAATGCCACCGACTATTCTCTGAGTAAGATAGCCGTGCATACGCCCATCAACTATTCTCTCGAAGTATACGGCAAGAGAGCAATACTTTTGGAAGTGGCACCGTCGTACAGTCGCGAAAGGATACACGACTGGCTCTATCATCCCGACACGCTCCTGCTGCCCTCACAGATAGACATGCTCAGGGCCACGACCGATCCCACCAACTCCTACGACAGCGAATTGCAGACCTACATAGCGGGCATCAATCTCCACCTTAGTCGTTATCAGCATTTGCCGGCCTCGAAGATTGTGCCGTTTGAGACTGATGCCGAGTTTCTGGACTTGTTTCTGCACTTCACCCCTATGCATGAACGCCTCAGCTACCAGCGCGGACCACTCGACACACTGGTCACCCGCAACACCTGCCGGTTCTGGCCGGAACTCCGTATTTATCTGTTTGCCAGGAAAGACCGCCATCGCCCCGCGCTCATCCGCCTCTACCAAATCGTGAACAACACGCCGCTGGTCAGCCTCCTCAGCTACCGCGACGATGCCAATCCACTTGTTGTCCGTCTTGGCAATCCCAACTTGAAGTCATACTCATTACAATCTACGTTTGAAGCTGAATACAAGGACATTCGCAGCGCACGCCACAACTTCTATGTCTCAGGCTTCTATGGCTACTTACATAATAAAGTGGTGGAGTCAGTCAGCTTCAATCCTGCTACAGGTGTTTACACCTATCGACCCGAAAACCTGCATGGCACCTATGACATCAGGACAAAAGGCGGCATCTTCTGCACACTTGACAAAGATGATCACTGGACGACAGAAGTCAACCTCGATGTGCTCTTCACCCACTGGCTCGACCACCTGATGCTGGAGGGTGAGACCGAGAGCCGTCTGAATGCAGTCAACACCTTGACGCAACACCACAATGCATACATACAATATCACAAAGACGCGCTGAACATCCGCGCTACGGGCGACATCCGCTGGCGGCACTCCGAGGGCAAGATGTACAACTTCGAGACGCTCAACGCCTTCGACTACCGTTATGGCCTCTCTGCCCGCTACACCCTGCCACGCCTGAACACCACGCTGTCAGCCGACGGTAATATGTACAGCCGTCGCGGCTATGGCAGCAGCGAACTGAACACCGACGACTTCGTGCTGAATGCCTCCATCAGCCAGCCGTTCTTCAAGGGCAAACTCATCGCCCGCATCGAAGCCTTCGACCTGCTCCACCAGCTCAGCAACACACAGAATACCATCAATGCCCAGGGACGTGTCGAAACATGGTACCGCTCCCTGCCGCACTACGTTATGATGCATCTGGTGTATCATTGGAACCGACAGAGCAGCAAGCGCAAAGCCAATCTTGATTGAGCTTTGCCGAGTCGCGATGGAGGAAGAGCAACGCTCAATAAGAATCCAAAGAAGTAAACAGTAATTTTTTGTTCAAATAAAGACCTATAGGCACCCGGTCCTGCTGCGTAGTGACGATGCGGCAGGACTTTTTTCCATCTTCAAGGGTGGAATCTGCATGGAAAGATATTGCCTAAAATGTTGAACATTAGTGATGTGCTGGTGGAATATTGTTTTCCACCCAAAACTCTTGCACGCTTGTTTTTATTGTCGTAACTTTGTAGCCGAAAACGAAAACTCTCGACTGCAAAGTTACGTTCATTGCGTTTCTTGGGCAGCCGAAAACGAATACATCGAAATATGCAAAGTATGAAACACATCACCAAATTGATGCTTATTGGTGCGACAGCCATTAGCATCGCAACATTGACAGCGTGCAGGGACGTGCGGATGTCTTCTATAAAAGAGGCTGACAACCTGGCTCTCGCGTCGCCCGACAGCGCATGGCGCGTTTTGAGCTGCATCGACAGCACTTATCTCGATGCCGACACTCGTGCTTATTACCTGCTTACAAGGGCGCTGATACTCGACGAACAGGTGACGCTCATGCAGTGCGACACAGCATCTTGCCTGTATGAGGACGACGTGCAATGGTCGTTTAAGCGCGAGAGGGCTGATATAGTGTGTGAGCAGACGGCAGAACTCGACAGGATGATGGCCGACTCGCTGATTGTTGACACCTATAATTATTATAGGGACCGCAGCCGTCATGGAGTGACACGGAACCGTACCGACCTCGTGCGCTTCGGACGTATATGCTATGTGATGGCGCGCCACTGCACCGACAATTCCGACCTCTACCTCAGTACCGAGCAGCTGTTGCTCGTCAGCATACACTGCGCTGTGGAGGCTGGCGACCACGAACTGGCATACCGTGCATACCTGCGTCTGGGACAACATGCCATGTATTCACATTCAAACTACATTATGGCTTATCTGTGTTTGAAGTCGGCGCTCAACGAGTCCGGCCACTGCCGCGCAGACCGTGGATGGCTGCTCACGATGTTGAACGAGATGGGTGGTGCATATTTGGCGATATCTGAAGTGGACCCGCGTGCCTTCACTTTCATCAAGAGGGGAACTGATGCAGCCATGGCAAACGCGATAAACGGCAACTTGTGCGACTCGATAGCCGTGTTGATGGACAGCGTGTATGCCACACCGCCGCTCGGCTTCAGCCATAATGTGATGTACACGGGCGACGCACGAATGATGGACGATGCCGACACATGGTTCAGGACAATGGAGGTGGGTTGCTCGAAGGGCTTGTTTGAAGATGCGATGATGACGAATGACAATCCCCCTTCGCTCGTGTACGATAAAATGCGGCAGGCGGAGCGACAAATGCAATCGACCACCCTCACATACCTCAGCTCGGGATATGTTGAACAGGAAGCCTATCTGCAATCGCGCATATTGTATTGTGTGATAATCATTCTTGTGCTGGTAATCGTCATCATCGGAATCGTTGTGTTCGATTGGCGCATGGGGGTGAAGCACAAGCAAGAAGCCGAACATCTGGCACAGCAGGCGGCCATGCAGCAACAGGCGGAGCTGGCGAATGAGCGCCAAGAGAGGATGGAGGAGCAGCTGCGACTGAAGGACACGCTCATAGCCACCCTGCGCGACCACATCATCGACAAAAACCAGATATTCGATATGTTGCAGCCTACAAACGGCAAGCGGACAGTGATAAACGCCAGCAACTGGCGCGACATAGAAACAACGCTCGAGACGGCCGACAACAGGTTTGTGAGTCGCCTGCGGAGCGAACATCCCGAATTCAGCGAGGACGACATACGGCTGTGTATGCTGGCACGTCTGCGGTTGTCGAACAACGCACTGACATCAATCTATCTTGTCAGCGTGTCGGCCATTCAGCATCGTAAACAGAAACTGAAGAAAGAGGGCTTTGGTGTGACCGACCCCAACATCACTTTCGACCAAATCATTGCAGAGTATTGATTTAATCCACTAACCCCGTAACATAATGAAAACTAACATCTTCCGATGCGGCCGACTCCGCATCCTGCTGCTCCTATGCCTTTTTGTGAGCAGTGCCGACCTCGGTGCCGTGATTCGCGGACGTGTGGTCGATGCCGAAACAGGCGAGCCGCTCGATGGTGCAACCGTCGAGGTGTCCGATGAGAGGCTCAACTCCGGCCAGATGGTTATCATATCCTATTCTCTCAGCACCGACTCGCTCGGCTACTTCCACTACGCTCCCACGGCCACTGCCTCCATCACGTTTACCGTGAAATACTTCGGATATCACGACGGAAGGGCACGCATCAACTCCACCTCAACCACCGACACCATCAACATCCGTGACATACAACTGAAGCCAAGTCCGTTGTTGCTAAAGGGAGTCACCGTCAAAGCGCGCCGACGTAGCTTCTACATGCGTGGCGATACCGTGATATTCAATCCTGAAGCCATTGCGCTGGAAGAGGGTGCGCGGCTCGACGAACTGTTGCGCAAACTGCCGGGAGTGACCATGAAGGACGGAGTGTTGCATTGGAACGGCAAACCGGTACACCTGCTCATGAACGGGCAGGAAGCCTTCAGCGCCGAACTGTTGAAGCAACGGTTGCCTGCCATTGCTGTCGAGAACATAAAGGCATACGAGCGTCAGAGCGAACTGACCGAACGCACCGGAGTGAAGGACGGACAGGAGCAGCAG
Organism: Bacteroidaceae bacterium; assembly: GCA_017480685.1. Classification (GTDB taxonomy): domain Bacteria; phylum Bacteroidota; class Bacteroidia; order Bacteroidales; family Bacteroidaceae; genus Colivivens. The sequence continues at coordinate 3,019 of JAFUSD010000037.1, read as the reverse complement.
GTGCTCGATGTGACGATAAAGCCGTCGTTCATGGACCGGTTCTATGGCGAAAGCTCTGCGGCCATCTATTCCAGCAAGAACTATGCCGCCGAACTGGATGCCATGAAGCTGAGCGACTTCAATCCCTACCTGCTGTTCGGCCGTGTGGCAAATGAGCCCGGAGGCGTGGATAGTCGCTCGATGTTGGGCGCGTCGCGCACGGGAGGCGGCAGGCCTGTGGAGCAGCAGATGGGTTCGATCGGATACAAACATGCTTGGAAACGGAACGACAAGCAGACTCGCAACAGCTACTGGGAGGTGGGAAGCTCGGCACATCACCGGCACACATCCGACACGTCGTGGCACACCACCGAGACGTTCATGCCCATGCAGGCATCCACACAAAGCCGGCAACAGGGTCACAGTGGCAGTCATGGATTTAATGTGCCTGTCGAGTTCAGTTCGTATCTGCAGCTGACCGACCTCATGCGCCTCGTCACGAATGCCAGCTTGTCGTTCGACAAAAGCCGCAACTACAACAGCGAGAGCAGCACGACCTCCGAGACCGACTCCATCAATCCCGACGGCCTCCGCAGGGTGAACGCCTCGAACTATACGTCGCACGATGAAAGTCACTCCATCAGTGCCAATGGCGATATAAGCATCACACGCTACATAGGCAAAGGAAGCCTTTCGACCGAGCTGAAAGTGACGTATTCCGACAGCAGGAGCAAAGGCAACAGCACCGGATTGTACCAGTATTTTCATGACGGCGATAACCTCTCGACTATCGATCGTCAACACTACGACAGCCGTAGCTACACTGCATCAGCCGCATGGAGAATAGGTGCATTCATGCCCCTTGGAAAGAAGGTGATGACCAACGCATCGCTGTCAACAAAACTTATATCTACCCACAACGATGACGACCGCTGGCGGGCCGACACCCTCGACATGTCCAACTCGGCCTGCCACACCCTTCGCAGCTGGGACAACCGCCTCGCGATTTCAGCCACCATCGACCTTGGCCGGCTGAAACTCAAACCATCGGCCGACATCACCCATCGCTACGAACACCTCGACTACCAACGCGCACGACTCGACACCACGGCCCGTCGCAACTTTGTCAACATACTGCCAACGATGAACATTGACTACAACGTGAGCAACATGCTCAGCATGAGGGGCAACATACAATATACCACCACGCGACCCGCGCTGACCGACCTCATGCGCTACACCGACGACACCGACCCCCTCAACCTGCGCAGCGGCAACCCCTCGCTGCGGCCGTCGCACACACTGCGATGGAACCTTGGCTTCAACCTCATCACCACGAGAGCCAGTCAGGCATTCGGCATGAACATCGGTCACAGCCTCGACCACAACCCCATCACCCATCTCATCCACTACGACGCCACGACGGGCGCATATCACACCATGCCGCAGAACGTGCGCGGCGGCCATTCGTGGAGCATCTCCCTCGACTACGACCGCTCGATTGGCGACTATACAAGGTTGCGCACCAGCCTCACCAGTCAGTTCACCCGCCGATATGGCTACCTCACCACCACCACGCCTATACATCTGATGGGGCAGACGAGCCGACAAGACGTAGTAGTCATAAGTCATACGGCCGACATCGGATATTCGCGCGACGCCCTCAGCGTGAGCCTCTACAACCTCTTCACGTTGAGCCACTATGCATATACGCCGGCCACAACGACTACCCAAAACATAGTGAACAACGAAGCGCTTATCAACCTGAGCTATCGTCTTGGCGAATGGACCATAGACCTCATGCCATCCATCCAGATAGACCGTGGCTACCAGTGGAGCGAGTTGAACGGCAACCAGTGGAGGGTGAATGCCAAAGTAAGCCGCAGCCTCTTTGCACGGCGTGCCGAACTTGCGTTGTATGCAAAGGACATCTTCAACCAGCAGCGCATCACCACCAGCAGCATGACCGAGAACACACGCACCGAAGGCGGCACCGAATACCTGCACCGCTACATCTCGCTCACGTTCACCTACAGGTTCGAACCCCGCGGTAAGTAAAAACAGCTATTGCTGTCCGCTAAAAACTTTTTAGCAATAAAAAACAGTAATTTTTTGCTCATATAAAGTCCTATAGGCACCAAGTCCTGCTGTGTCGTGACGATGCGGCAGGACTTTTTCTTTGCTTAAAGATAAAACCAATGCAGATATACAACTTTTGCTGCGCGTACGTACAAGTTTTGTCGTGCGTACGTACAAGTTTTGCCGCGCGTACGTACAAGTTTTGCCGCGAGTACGTAGAAATTCTTTAATTTGCGTCGCAAATTATTAAATTTACGTCGCAGTTTTATTAATTTTCCACCGAAAATTATTAAATTTACGTCGCAAATTAAAGAATTAGTTCGCTCTAGCAGGCAAATTAGTCCGCACTCGCAGCAAAATTACCGCGCACTCGCAGGTAAATTACTCCGCACTCTCGGCTAAACTTCGGTATGCCCGCCGCTTTGTGGTTGTGTTCACTTTGTGTGCAGATACAGAAGATACGGCGCTTTCGAACCACAAATTTCCATGGATTGCAGCGTTTTCATGCGAAAAAGCTTTTGCATATAGACGAAAAGTTGGTTCATCCGACATTTCGAGTGATACGGCAGTCGTGTAGAGCGTAGAGCCTCAGGGTAAAATACTTGTCGTCTCTAAAACCATATGCATTGCGTTTCATGACCTTTATCTTATTGTTGATGCCCTCAACCTTTCCCGTTGACAGGTGGCAGTCGTACCAAGCAAGTATCCCTGATCTGTATGCCTTCATCGTTACAGCCATTTTCTGCAGTTGTGGTATTTTGCTCTGTTCAGCCTGCCTCACCCAGTCGTCAAACACACATTCACCCATCGCCTTAACGGGTTGCATCCATATCTGGCGCAGTTGCTCCTTCAGGTAGTATGCCTTTGACAGTGGTTCGTTCATGGCCAGGGCATTGTCAAGCCTGGTCTTGTGCTGCTTGTCGAAGATGTCCGCACCATTGCCGAGCAGCAGATACCTCGT
>JAFUSD010000036.1 GCA_017480685.1 Bacteroidaceae bacterium | reverse complement strand
GTATGCAGCGCTTTCGGCTGTAGCTGTCTTGGCATAGAGTTCAGCATAGTGGCGTGCCCATGCGTCAACATCACCGTTTGCATCGGTCCAGTAGCTTGTGTAGCTCTGGTTGCTGTTGTCGGTCACGTTGCGGGCGTCGCGATAGAGTGCACGTACCTTAATCTGATACTTACCAGCTGGCAGACCTTCGATGTCCTGATAGAAGTCGATTGAGCTTGCGTTCCAGATTTCAGCGTTGCCGCGAGCATATTCGTTAGAAGTAGCTGAGTTTCCGCTCCATCCGTTGGTTGGGCTTGAAGTGAAGTCTGGGTTCGTGAGCAGTGCAGTGATGTCGACAGGATTCTCTTCTGTAGCACTTTCGCCACCAGCAGCAATGATTGCAGCCAGGTTGATGAGGAGGTTGAGTTCTGTGCCATATTCTTTGAGAGTTTCCTCGTCGCTATATCCAGCCTTCAGAGCAGCAGTCTGGTTTGCAACAGCAGTCTTTAGGTCTGCGTTGTCGTAGCCGAGAGCCTTGTCGTAGATGGCCAGATAGTTCTTGTAGGCAGTGAATACATCGGCTGCATTGCCTATATCGGTGTAGTGAGTGTTTTCACCGTCTTCGAGCGAGTTGATGTATTCAATAGCAGGCAGGAGGATGTCGGCCTGAGCATCAGTAACGTCGTATTTGGCATAGAGGTCATCGTAGTCCTTCGGTGTAGTGTAGTTGCGTGTCACCTGGTATGCCTTAGAAATGTAATCGCGTGCATCGCGTATGGTTTGCAGCGACACTTCATAGTCGGCCAGCGATGGCAGTGGGAGTACGATTGTGCTGAGCATGCTGCGCACTTCGGCTTCATCGCCCTTGAAGTGTATTTGTTTTGCAATTTCGTCTTCGATTGCAGCAAGGTCTTCCTCAATCATGGCGTTGAAGTCGGGGTTTTCGCCGTAGAACATGAGGCGGAAACCGGTGAAGTTACCCACCCAGCTTGTCTGACCACCGATGAGGAGTCGACCGTCGGGAACGGCGATGATGCTGGTCTTGTGCTCCTGCCATACAAACGACTGCCACTCGTTCCAGCCGTATTGTGGTGCATAGTATGAGTCGGTGTGACCTACAGGCGACTTCACAACCACTTCATCAGAGTTCTGAGCGAAGATGTTGTGGTATGGAGGCATGTTGTCGTCGTTGAATCCGTTTGGACGTGAGTTGTCGCGGTTTCCGTTACCACGAACGAGAGCCTTGACGCTGTAGTATCCGTTTGGCAGACCCACGAGTTGCTGGCGAATTTCGAGTGAACCGCCTGAGATTGAGTTCCAGCCGTCGGATACACCGATGAGGTGTCCTTGCCAGAAGAGGTTGAGACCTGGTGTCCAACCTGATGTGTTGTTTGAGAACTTATACCACTGGTTTGTTACTTCTGGGTCGCCGCTGAGCACAACTTTCGATGCGATGTCGGTCTTTCCGTTCTTTTGGCTGCTGTAGGCAGCAGGATTGGCACCGTCGGTCCATCCGCTGGCTGTGAGTTCGTAGTGTCCATTGACGAGTGTTGGTGTATATTCAGGATTTACGAACCAAGGGTATTTGATAAGAGCAGTGAAGTCTTTAGCTCCGTTTTCGTCAACCGGGCCACTATTGAGGTAGTCGGCACGCGCCTTCGAGAGTTCTTCAAACAGGGTGTTGAAGCTATTGATGTCGTTGTTGAGGTCTTCCGGCTTGTCGGTTGTTGCTTTGTTTGAAATCTCTGTCAACTTACTTTCGAACTCTGCCTTGCCAGAGAAATCGGTAGAGGCCAGCATGTCGTTCGACATCTCGATAAGTTCAGTAAGGCTATTGGCAAGTTGTAATGCTCTGAATGCCTCGTCGTAGAGTGCGTTGACGCTCTCTGTTGCTGCCATCACGGAACTGAGGTCGGTGTCGTCCAAATCACTGTCAATATCCATGAGTTTGTCGTTGATGATACTTGCCAAAGCACCAAATCCTTGTCCCTGAATGCTGAATCCAGCATCTTCCACCTTTGTGCTTGCGCTGTAGTATTCATTCAAAGCCATTGCGAGCTGTGCTCCCTCATCGGCATTACCGTTGTAGATGATGTGGAAGTCGGAGAAAGCAAGCCAGTCTTGCGAGATGTTGGCAGTCTTGCGGATACCGATCTTCACATATCCAGGTTCAGTGACAACGAGGTCGAAGCTGTTCTCGTAGTAACCTTGCTCAAAGTACTTGATGGCACCGACAAGACACTGTGGGCAGTAGTATGTCACTTGTTCGCCTTCGGGACCTACTGCTTGAGAGTAGTCGTTTTTCCACGATCCGTCGCTGTCGAAGTGTATGCGTTCTGTGCATTCCGACGATGCGATTGAGCGTACGAATGTAGAGTACTCGGTCTTTACTTCCGACTCAGGGTCGTCGCTGGTGAGGACAGCTGCGTATATCCATGCATTCTTCTTTGGTGTGTTGTTGAAGAATGTGAGGAAGCTGTCGCCGCATGTGCCTTCACGATAGAGTGCATTGACTTCGATGGTGTACCATCCAGCAGGGAAGTAAACCACTTGGTAGATGTTGGTAAGTTCTGTTCCTGCCGAGCCGTCGTTGTAGTAAGCCATGGCTCCGAAGTTGATGTCGTCGAGGAAGTTCCATTCCGATGGAATGGTACCTTTCCAGTAGTCGCCGAGAGTGCTTGGCGTGTAGTCACCGTTGTTGTTCGATGTCCGTTCGCCCGAGAATGAGCCGTCATAGTCACCCCAGTTGAGTTGGTCAGTCACGTCGTCACCAGCATTCCAACCCGAGGTGTCAATGTCTTGTGCTTGCAGCGAGATGGCTGCGAGCAGCGTCATGAAAGAAGTAAAGATTCTTCGCATAAGCATTGTAATTTTTAGGTTAATAATTTGAATTTTATATTGTTAATAGTTTTCGCAGCGCGTCTTGCGGCAATTTTGTTGTAATGACAATGCAAATTTAGAATATTATATGCACGAACACTTGCACATACGTAACATTTTTTATTAGTTTTGAAACATACGTCAGTACATGTATTGTTAGTTTTGATTGATGATGTCTGCAACGAGATGCGGTGTGTAGCCGTCGGCTGCCATGTAGTCGGCGAAGACTATGCCGAGCCTGCCGTTGCAGCATGTATTGCAACAACGAGGCAAGGCAGCAGTATGGTCAGAACGAGTATCCGCATAGGTATATTATTACGATTGCCAGTATTACAACAAATATGGCTATGAGGATGTTTCCCCACATGAATTGTCGGTTTGAGCGGTATAGTTTGTTGTTACGCATGTGCACTATTAATGTATAGTTGATTAACAATGGTTTGTAGGCCGGGCCCGTCTGTCATTTTCCCAGTATCTTGTCGTATTCGGCCTGGTTGGCCAGTATTTCCTGTGCGCGTTGCAGGTCTACGTCTTGTTTCAGTCCCTCTTGTATGGTTCCTGCCTCATAGAAGTAGCGTTTCACTATCTCCATTGCCATGAGTTGGCGTATGTCTTTCTCGTGGCGGTCTATTTCGGCTGCGAGGTTGTGTCTGAGTTTTGCTTCGAGTGCGTCAAACTCTGCTTTGGCATCGTCGTAGTAGCCTTCAAACTGTGCTGTCTTCTTGAGGTCTTGGAGCCGTCGGTCGCTCAGGCGGTCGTAGCTGAAGTCGGCATCGATTATCATCTGGCGGAACTCGCTGAAGTCGGCGTCAGTTATGCTGAAGTCGGCCACGCTTGCGGGCCGCTGGTGGGTCTGCACGTATTGTGTGCCATACTTTATGAGCACATCGTCGTTTGAGAGGTAGTATACAATGTTTTGCAAGGTGTCGTGGTGCACTTCCACGTCGGGGCGTATGCCTCGTCCGCTTATAACGGTGCGTCCGCCTGCGGTGTGGAACACGGTGTCGGCACTTGCCTCGTTGCTGCCGGCTCCCGCCTGGCCGTTGTTGCGTTTTTGTTTGTAGTCTACTTCCTGAATGCAGCGTCCGCTTGGTATGTAGTATTTTGCGGTTGTCAGTTTCAGACTGGTGTTGTATGGCAGGTCGCGTATGGACTGTACGAGTCCTTTACCGTATGTACGGGTTCCGAGTATCACTGCCCTGTCGAGGTCTTGCAGGCTGCCTGCCACGATTTCTGATGCCGAGGCCGACGAGCCGTTGACCATCACGATGAGAGGTGTGATGGTGTCGAGCGGGGTTTCCTGGGTGGTATATACCGAGTGTATGCCTTCCACCTTGCCTTTGGTCTCCACTATCTTGAGTCCTTTCGGCACAAACAGGTTCACTATCTTCACGGCCTGGTCGAGGGCTCCACCGCCGTTGCCACGCAGGTCGAAGATGATGCTGGTGGCACCTTGCTCTTTGAGCGAGATGAGTGCACGGCGCACGTCGGTATAGCAGTCGTTGGTGAATTGGTTGAGGTGTATGTATCCGCTCTGCCCTATCATGCCGAAGTATGGCACTGGCGGCAGTTTTATGTTCTGGCGGGTTATCTTCACTTCGCGCGGTTTTCGTTCGCCTGGCCGCTGATATTTAAGTACAAAGGTAGTACCGGGCTCGCCGCGGAGCATGTCGCTCACCTGTGCCGTGGTCTTGCCTTTGAGGTCGGTCTTGTCTATCTGAAGCAGCACATCGCCTGCCTGCAGACCCACCTCGGCGGCAGGCATGCCCTCGTAGGGTTCGGCTATGATGATGGTAGAGTCTTTCATCATGCGTATCATGCTCCCTATTCCGCCATACTTGGCCTGTGTCAGCATCTTCAGGTCGGTCTGGTCTTCCTCGGTATAGTACTCGGTGTAGGGGTCGAGTGTCTCGAGCATGGCGTCGATGCCGGTGGTTACGAGCCGTTCGGCATCGAGCGTATCCACATAGTATGCATCGAGGGTCTGGTATATCTGGTGGAAGATGTCGAGCTGCTTTATCACGTCAGAGGCGTGGGTGTCCTGCGCATGCACAGGCATCCATGCCAGCAACGCCCACAGCAGCAGGCATGTACTTGCGGTTTGTTTCATGTCAGTCGCTCTGTGTCGTATTTTCAGGTTTGAATTATTCATGATGCAAAGGTAATAAGTTTATTCCAAACCACCAAATAAAAAAGCAAGAAAATATCCACACCCCTATGTAAACCGAAAAACAAGGATATCCTCGCGACCTGTTGAGGATATCCTCGCAGCCTGTTGAGGATATCCTCGCGGCCCGTTGAGGATATCCTCATTTTCGACCGGCTACACACCTACTTCTGTGCCTGCCGCTCCACTTACCCGCCTGCACACGCAAAAAAGAGTATAATCGTTTGGTGGATTTCGCAGAAAGTCGTAACTTTGCAATGCAAAAAAACAAGCATCAACCATGACCGACTCATTCAACTGGCAGCACACCTACGACTTGCTGCACACCCCCGAGGCAACTGCGGGCCGCCGGCCACTAATCGGCATCACCGGCAACTATGCCGACCAAACTGCCACCCTGGCCGAGGGCTATTACCGCTCGGTGTTCGAGGCCGGAGGCATGCCTGTCATCCTGCCTCCATGCGAGCCCGACGAGATGTTCCTCGACCTGCTCGACCGCCTCGACGGCATCATCTTCAGCGGTGGGGGCGACATCAACCCACTCTACCTTAGCGAGCAACCCATACCGCAGCTGCATGGCATCACACCACTGCGCGACCGTCAGGAACTCGTCTTGGCACGCATGGCCTTCGACCGCCAGTTGCCAATGCTCGGAATATGCAAGGGCATACAAATCATAGCGGCGGCATTGGGCGGCACGCTCTATCAAGACATCAACTCGCAGCAACAGGGTGTGACCATCAAGCACAGCCAGGACATGGTGCGCACCGAGGCATCACACACTGTCAGCATCTGCCCCGACACCTTATTATATAATATATATGGTGCCACAGAGATAGCAGTCAACTCCTTCCACCATCAGGCAGTGAAGTCGGTGCCCGCAGGCTTCCGTGTCAGCGCGCTGAGCCCCGACGGAGTCATCGAGACCATCGAGTCTACCGAGTGGAAATCGGTCATCGGCGTACAATGGCATCCCGAGTGCTTCATCCTCGACGGCAACAGCAGCCACATGCCG
>JAFUSD010000035.1 GCA_017480685.1 Bacteroidaceae bacterium | reverse complement strand
TCTAGTGGGCGAAGCTCTCCAACCAGTCATCCAGGATGCTCTCGACGATATTGAGTATATCCCTGGTACTACCAACAGCAAGTGGGGTGCACAACGTGCCAAGGACGGACATCCAGAACCGTTCAAACTGCATTATGTGGAAATCGGCAACGAGGACTTCTTCGACCGCAGTGGCAGCTACTCACAGCGTTATCGTCAGTTCTACGAGGCCATTAAAGCCCGTTATCCACAACTGCAAATCATTACGTCTCAGGACGAACGTGCACTGCGCAACAATGCCGAAGACCCCAACGCACTGAAGGTCGATGTGGTCGACGAGCACTACTACCGCAATGCCGAGGCTATGTTCCGTGCCGCACAGCAATACGACTCCTACGACCGCAACGGACCTAAGATATTCTGCGGCGAATGGGCCACACGCGAAGGTACTCCAACCACCAACATGAATGCCGCACTGGGCGATGCTGCCTGGATGACATGCATGGAACGCAATGCCGACATCGTGGTCATGCAGTGCTATGCACCGCTGCTGGTCAATGTCAACGAAGGTGGCAAACAATGGGATAGCGACCTCATCGGCTACAATGCCCTCACATCCTACGGTTCACCATCCTATCATGCACAGTGTATGTTCGCACAGAATGTAGGCAACCGCGTAGTGCCCATCACATCGGCCAACATCCCAACCATACCAATGGGACGCAACAACGACCCGCTGCCACAACTCTACTACAACGCCACAACCGACACTGCCACCGGTCGTATATTCCTCAAGGTGGTCAACATAGGTAGCACCAGCCAAACCCTGACCGTCAACGTCACTGGTGCCAAGGTAGGCGGTAAAGCAACAGTCACCACCCTGAAGTCGGCAAGCCCCGACGATACCAACACCATCGAAAACCCACGCAACATAGTGCCCGTGACCTCGACCATGAAGGTATCCAAGAGCTTCAAGCTCCCAATGGCCCCCTACTCCATCGTGGTAGTCGCCATGTAGTATCATGGTGTGATAATGTGTAATAATAAAAGGTGTATGTCTGTATCTCAAATAACAGATATACACCTTTTGTTTTTGTGTCATGTCATGTAATGCACGGAAAAAGCAAATATGTGTTTCTTAAGATAAGGATATCCTCAACACGCTGTGAGGATATCCTTAACTCGTTGCGAGGATATCCTCAACACACTGTGAGGATATCCTCAACACGCTGCGAGGATATCCTCGTATTTAAACATACACGCAAATGGGGTGTGGAGATGTTGATTCCAACAGTTATCAAAGTTACCATCCCCATCCGCCCCATTGACTGCCGGTAAACGTGATGTTCATCTTCAACTCCAATACGTACTTTGAGTCGTAGACAAGGAAAACCGATGCTGTACAGTGGTCGGTGCTTGTGGCGGTACCAGTATATGCAAATGTGAGGTTACAGCCGCTGGCGTTCCAGCCAATCTTGCATTGCATGATTTCTGCCTGCCACAGACAAGCCTGTCCTTCCCAGTTCATGTAGTAGCCGTCTGACGATGACAGGTGTTGAGTAAGGTCGTGGGTTGCGAGGTTATCGTATGCCATGAATGTGAGTTGGTTTACATCGGTGAGGTCGGTTTCTGCAAACGCACTGAGAATTTTGTCGAGGTCGAGCTGAATATGTTGTTTCGACATTGAACGCACGGACGACAAGTCATATTCGATGGTGATGCTTTGTGTGCCCACTCGTGTCAACTTGTCAATGTTGAGCCCCGACGGATACCCATAGAAGTCGGTGTATTCAGATGGCTCGGGTTCTGGTTCTGGCTCGGGGGTGTATCCCTCGTCGTCGAATGATGGAATCTCGAAGTTGTTGATTTGTGTGGTCATATAGTCTATCCTGCGTTGCAGCCAGTCGTGCATCTTTGTAGTCTCGTCCACAGGGTTGCGCTCGCCGTAGTTGTCGGACATGGGCCACCGCAACAAGTCGCGTTCCTGTGCCGAGAGTCCGCCCGTCTTGGTTCGCATGCCATCAACATAACGCATAGTTTCGTCCCAGCACACGGTGAGCAGACTGTCCTTATATGAATTCCATTGTTCGATGTATCGGCGTGTATATTTTCCGCTGCGAAACATTGCATTGTAGTAGTAGCGTGTAGAAGCAGGCGATACTTTCATCGAGCCTATCTGTGAGAAGAATTGATGTGACGTGTATTGGTTTCCTGTAAAAGCATATCCGGCATCATAGTCCCATGCAGGTCCGAACTTCCAACGCCCGCCTACATCCCTGGAGAGGAATATGCTGCGGTTGGGAAAGTCATTGTTGAAGGTTAGGTCGTTGAGCTGCATGAGCGAGATGAATGTGGGTATGTCGAGCAGTGAGTCGAGACGGTCGTAGATGCCATCTTTCAACGCATATTCCAGTTCTGCAAACTCATCGCGTATGCGGTTGCGCTCTGCAAGGTCTGCCACCTCAGGGTACTTGATTCCTATTGGCAGGTTGTATACTTTAGACCAAAAACACATGGTATCTGTATTGTATTTCCAGGTGTTGTCACCGTCATCGGTATCAATAGTGAGCAGCAGCCCGCCCGAATCGGCCACATCGACCCTGTGGCTGCCTTGTTCTACTTGCTCTGCCATCTGATACAGACCTTGATACTGACCGTTGACGAATATTTCAATGTAGCGGATGGATGTTGTGTAGGGTATTCCCATCTGCTGTGCACAGATGAAAGCGTAGGTATTCATGAGGTCGGTTACATCACGATAGTTGGCCAGCAACACCCAGTCGCGATTGCGCCCCATGCCGAGCATCTTACTCTTTGTGTCGAGCTTTATCTTCATTGGCTTTTTAGGATACCAGCGCCATGAGGAATTACCCCTGCCACGTACCCTGGCGGTGCCTGAATAGTCGGGATACTGACCACGCCCGTCGACCGATACGTAGCAGTTATACCAGTCTTGGCGCGCTCCGTTTTCGTTAGGATAAAGAGGGTTGTTGTAGTAGCAAACAAGTGTATCGAAATTCTCGATTGTAATGTTCATGGCAAACACCGTGTATTTGTTTTTACCATAAGAGTCGGGCGAATTGTCGAAAGTGATACTGTCAAGCATCTCTACTGCAAATGGAATAAAAGTGGTCGATTCATTGGTCTCATCAATGCGGTGAAGACGTATGACGGATTCGTCGTCAGAAAAATCGTAGTGTGAAATGTGTTCAAGTGTATATGGAAATGTCCATGAGCCGTCGAACTGCTCGTCTTGTACGTGGATTTTCATCCATTCTTGTGCCGATGCTGATATTGCACTAAGCATCAAGGCTGTCAAGCAAATGGTCTTTAGCATCTTAGTTTGTGGATTTGTGGATTCTATGTTGTGGCGTTTATTGTTGTAAAATCATACTGTTGTGGCTCCATCCGCTGTGGCTCCATCCGCTGTGGCTTTGCTTTCCATGTAATGACTAACATTAGTGGCAGTAACGGGTAGAGCTCAGCTACCCCCTCTTAGCATTTGCCGTGCCGTTTCGATTATTGTGTCGCGTCGGCGCAACACATCGGCAGCATCGATGTCGACCTTCACGTCGGGTTGGATGCCAAATTCGGTGTGCCGGCCTTGAGCGTCGGTGAAGACTACAGCACTGTAGCGCACGCTCCATCCCGATGGTATCTCCTGGGTAAAAGGCATGCCCGAACCTCCGCCTGTCTGGTCGCCCACGAGGGTCACATTGGGCAGACACTTCATCATCTTAACGAAATCGTTGGCGGCCGAGAACACTTGTCGGTTGGTAAGCACCACTACAGGTTTCTGCCATCGTATGCCCTTTGCAGGGTCGAGATACAGTGCTTGGGGTTTAGAGAAGTCGTTGTGGCCCTTACCGGTCTTGTGGTAAACGTATCCCACGAGGCGTCGTTCGTTGGTGAAGAACGATGCAAGTAGCTCTGCGTTGGTGAGCTCACCGCCTCCGTTGTTGCGTATGTCGATAATGAGTCCGTTGCAAGGAGCGAGTATCGAAAGCATCGAACCGATGTTTCCCTCACCCAGTGCATCGCTGAAACTCTCGCAACGCACGTAGCCAATATTGTCGTCGAGCACCCTATACTTCAGTGCCGCAGCTATGCTGTAGTCGCGTCCCAGGTATGAACGTGCGATGGAGTCGTAGTAGTTTTCAGGGTATTCTTCCCAATAGCTCCAGTTGCGCCCTATGTCGAATGCGGCTCCGAGGTTCACATGTCCGTCGCGCAGTTCGCCTATCATGTTGCAACACACCTCGAACAACTGGCGGCGTGTCATGTCGTTGCTGATCATCTTGCTGTATCGATCATGCACTTCGTCCCAATCCACTCCTATCTCGTCGTGCTTGTAGTCGAAGAAGCAGTAGCGCTCGTCGAGCAACTGCCACAGGGCTTCCAGGTTGCCTGCGGGTGTATCGGCAGAGGGCAGCTCCTCGTCTACGCATGATGTGATGCCCATCATCATGAAGGCATATATTATATATATAATAAGGTGTGGTCTTCTGTTCATAGTTTCAATCCGATTAGTAGAGAGTGATTGTATGAATGGTATCTCAGGTTGTTGTATTTCGATTGGTCGATCAATCCTCGATAACCGAAATAGACAGTCGATTTGCGTACGGGGAACTCCAGCAGCAAGTGATGTGTGAGTGATGGAGTATTGAACGTGTGAGCAACTACGCAGTTGTGGTCGTAGTTTCCGAGCGAGAATTCCTCATAGTATGACTGTCCGAATTGTGGCGAATAGGCGATGCCTATCAACGGGAGCTCTGCCATATATTCGAGTTTCATGGTGCGATGCAGCCAGTCGAACTCATACTGAGCCACCGCAGCACACTTGCCCATAAACGACACCTTTGCTTGTGCGGGGTTGTTGCCATTGCGCTCGTTGTAGATGCACCCTGCGTATGCACTGCCCATCGGACCGGCATTGAGGCTGAACCGCCCCTTTACAAACACATCGTAGAGGTGAGCCACCGAGTAAGCCACCCCGCAATCATATTCGTTCACATTGCCAGCGGGATTCTCTGTCGTCGCGCCATGCAGTTCGATGCGATGCAGTGTGTGGCTGTATCGCTTGTCGAGCACGAGGTCGATGCGCGTACCTTTGTATGAATACGGCGAGAGGTAGGTATCCATAACGTCGGTATGCCCTATGCCAAGGAGTATTCTCGACACATGTTTCGGCGGCGTGTCGGGTGTCTGTGCTTTGGTAGCGCATATCTGCACGGATAGCAATATCGCAAAAAACAGAATACGTGTCATCTTTGTATGACTGATTGCATTGTAGTTATCTATCGTTAGTTCTTATTTATTTCATCGATGTTTCGAGGCAGAAAGACATGGGGTTCATGTCCTAAATGCATGAAGTTCGAGGCTTAAGTGCATGAAGTTCGAGGCTTAGATGCATGGGACGCAAAGTATAAAGGCCTATGAAATCATCAGAAGAGTGTGAGCTGAATCGGCTGATCGTCGTGCGGCGGGTTGTTTTTCCTATATTCTTCGTCGGATATAGCTTCGATTGTTTCCTCCGCTGTTTCAGTCGTTGGCTGGGGCTCTTCTGCCTCTACGACAGGTTCATCCTTCACTGCTTCAACCGTTTCCTTTGCTTTCTCAATCGTTTCCTCTGCTTCAACCGTTTCCTCTGCTTCAACCGTTTCCTCTGCTTCATCAACCGTTTCTTCCACTACTTCCTCGGCTGTCTCTACAGTTGTTTCTGTTTCTTCGTCCGCGGTTTCAGTCGTTTCATCAGGTTCTTCCACCTCTTCTTTCTCTTCCACAACTTGGTCGAGCGCGTAGGTGGTGAGTCGTTTACCCTTAGCCTTGAAGCCTTTCACGGCGATGAATTCCTCGGCATCGATTGTCTGCGGACCGCGGAATGTGTCGGGTTCGCAGAATGTGAGTGTGAGCTGCGGCTTGGGTGTGTCGGTCAGCATGATGAGAGTCGATGCTGGGTTGTCGCCCAAGAAGTTCTGGTGGCGCACCGATGCATCCATCAGGAACCGCTTTATGTAGGGCAGGTTCCCGTTGTCGGCATCGTTGAGTATGGCTGTCCAAACCTTGTCTTTATCGTATTTCTCCATCACGAGTATGTTTTGCTCGTAGTGGTTGTTGATGTCGAAGTTGGTGATGTAGAACTCTCCGTTGGTCAGCACCACGAGTATCATGTCTTCGTTTTGGAATTCTCCCAGATAGCGTCCGTGGTTTTCATAGTTCAAGCGCTTCACATCGTCGTCGAACCACACGTCGCGTCCGCCCAGTGTGCTGCCTCCGTGCGACTTGAGCCCAATGCGCAGCACGTCGAACTTGGTGAGCACGTTGCCTCGTGCTGAGCGTCCCTTTATGGCTTGTTCGCTGAAATCGCGGTCGAACACCAGTTTCTTCAGCTTTGGTTGGGGCTTCAGCGTCACTTTTATCACCTCTGCCTCGCCGTTTGCGTTGGCTGTGAAGTAGGTTACGCGCGACTTCGGGTTGCCTTGTGTCAGGTCGTACTCGCGGTCGCGGTTGAGGGTCGGTATATTGAATCGCTTGATAAAGGTGAATCCCGTCTTGCCGTCCTTGTAGCACACATTATATATAGTACGCGTGTCGTTTTTCTTAAACACCGCCACGTGTATTATCTCCGTCTTGCGCTTCTCGGCCTTCGAGCGCTCTGTCTCGCCCACAAACACCTTGTCGGCCACACGTGTCACCTTGTAGGTTCCGTCTTTATAGAAGATGATGATGTCGTCGATGTCCGAGCAGTTGCACACAAACTCGTCCTTCTTCAACCCCGTTCCCACGAATCCGTCGGTGCGGTTGATATAGAGTTTCTGGTTTGCTTCGGCCACGGTGGCGGCTTGTATGGTGTCGAAGTTGCGTATTTCGGTCAGTCGCGGATGCTCGGCTCCATATTTGTTTTGCAGGAATCGGAACCAGTCGGCAGTCACCTCGACCAGGTTGTTGAGGTCGCGCTCTATCTCTTCAAGCTCGGCCTTGATGCGGGCAATGAGTTCGTCGGCCTTGTCTTTGTTGAACTTCAGTATGCGTTGCATCTTGATTTCGAGCAGTCGCAGCAGGTCGTCGCGGGTCACTTCGCGCACAAAGTCTTTCTTAAACGGCTCGAGTCGCTCGTCGATATACTTCAGTGCAGCATCGGTCGATTCTGCATTCTCAAATTGTTTACCTTTGTATATACGTTCTTCGATGAATATCTTTTCGAGCGAACAGAAGTGCAACTGCTCGAGCAGTTCGTCGCGTCGTATCTCGAGTTCGCGCTTGATGAGGTGCTTGGTGTAATCCACCGAGCGTCGCAACACATCGCTCACCGTGAGGAACTGCGGCATGCGGTCGTCGGTCACACAGCAGTTGGGCGATATGCTTATCTCGCAATCGGTGAATGCATACAGGGCATCGATGGTCTTATCGCTCGACACGCCTGGCATCAGGTGTATCAGTATCTCGACACTCGCGGCCGTGTTGTCATCCACCTTGCGTGCTTTTATCTTGCCTTTCTCAATGGCTTTCAGTATGGAGTCGATCAATGTAGTGGCCGTTTTGCCAAATGGTATCTCGCGGATAACCAAGGTCTTGTTGTCGATTTTCTCAATCTTTGCACGAACACGCACCGTTCCACCCCTCTGTCCGTCGTTATACTTTGATACATCAATCGAACCGCCGGTGAGGAAATCGGGATACAGGTGGAACTCCTCGCCATGCAAGTAGTTCACCGCAGCGTCGCACAACTCGTTGAAGTTGTGTGGAAGAATCTTCGACGAAAGTCCCACTGCAATACCTTCCACACCTTGCGCCAGCAGCATCGGAAACTTCACAGGCAGTGAAATCGGTTCTTTGTTCCTTCCGTCGTACGACAGTTTCCATTCGGTGGTCTTGGGATTGAACACCACATCGTTGGCAAACTTCGACAGTCGTGCCTCGATGTAACGTCCAGCAGCAGCATCGTCGCCCGTCAGGATGTTTCCCCAGTTGCCCTGGCAGTCGATGAGCAGTTCTTTCTGTCCCATCTGCACCAGCGCGTCTTTGATCGACGCATCGCCGTGTGGGTGGAATTGCATCGTGTGTCCCACGATGTTTGCCACTTTGTTGTAGCGTCCGTCGTCCATACGTTTCATCGAGTGCAGTATGCGTCGCTGCACCGGCTTCAGGCCATCCATGATGTGAGGCACGGCGCGCTCGAGTATCACATAGCTTGCATAGTCGAGAAACCACGTCTGATACATACCGCTCAGGTGGTGAGTGATGCTGTCGGTCATGGTGGCTGGGTCGTAATCGCTGTGAGGCGCAGAATATGCATCCGCCTCGGCCAACCTCGATTCATCGGTCGCCTCGGTCGATTCGGCTGCCTCGTTGTCAACATCTACGGGGTCTATATCTTTGATTTCGTCGTCCATTATATTTGATTAGTCTATTTCTAAATATGCGAAAAAAATAACTGATATGGTAGTTTCATTTTACCCGAAAAATGAAATGAGCATACGATTAATCTCTATACCGAGTGCAAAGATACAAAAAAATTGATAAATGTAAACGATAATTGATAATTATTTGTAACTTTGCAGC
>JAFUSD010000034.1 GCA_017480685.1 Bacteroidaceae bacterium | reverse complement strand
GACCATCTCCCCGCTCCTCCTGGCCCCACCTCCAGCCCCTCCCCGTCATCCCCCTCTTCCCCCGTTGGGGGATTGAGGGGGATAGTTTCGGGTTTTGTCCCCTTCGCACTCCCCAAAGGGGAGAGAAGGGGACTGAGGGGGGATAAATCGGTTCTTCACCCCCTCGCACTCCCCCAGGGGAGAGGGAGAGGGTAGCTTTTGGGAGGGCTAATGAAGAAATGAAACTATGCGGATTCTTCCCCTTTGGCCTGTCACAGATCCTCTCGCTGCGCTCGGGATGACAAAAAAGGGGGAGGTTATACAAAAGGGGAGGTTATACGATTTTTGGGGACGTGATAGCAATAATAATGAATAGTGGTTGTTCAAATGTTTTTACCGGACAGCAATAGTTCAAAAACAGATTATGTTTTCATCATAATGTTAATGACCTATTTGGGTTTAACGTGTAATTATCGTGAATGTATCACGTGTTGTTGTAATGTAACGGTGCAAAACGGGTGATGGTTCTATGAAATGTGGGGTGGTTGTATTGATTTTGATCCTTTCTGTTTTCTTTTTTCGTTTTCTTTACTTATCTTTGCAGTCTGACAGTAATGGCGATGGAATCACTTCTTCACTACACATGGAAACACCGTATGTTTCCGCTTGGCACTCTCAAGACCACTGATGGCAGGGTTGTGGAGGTCATAAATCCGGGTCGACACAACACTGATGCTGGTCCTGACTTTCTTGATGCCCGCATTCGCATTGACGGTACTTTATGGGCTGGCATGGTTGAGATTCATCAGCGTTCTTCCGACTGGTTCCGCCATCATCATGATGTGGATGGTGCTTACGATGGTGTCATCTTGCATGTGGCTGAGGTGATCGATTCTGATGTTGTGACGTTGGGCGGCAATTGTCCGCCACAGCTTCAGTTGTCGGTGCCTGATTTGGTGAGAGACAACTACGAATCGCTCATACGGTCTGATTCTCACCCGCACTGCCGCGCCATATTGCAGTCGGTGCCTGTGGTGCAGATTACCTCGTGGCTCTCGGCCTTGAGTGTGGAGCGGTTGGAACAGCGCACCGTGCAGTTGATGGAGCGCCGCAAGCGTTGCAATCTTGACTGGGAGATGACGGCATTTGTGACCCTTGCCCGCACATTTGGTTTTGGCAAGAATGGTGACACGTTTGAACGGTGGGCGCTGGCTATTCCTCAGAGTGCTATCAGCAAACATCGCGACAATCTTTTCCAAATCGAGGCTTTGTTTTTCGGCATGGCTGGTTTGCTGAATGCCGAGGAGGCCAAGGTGGATTACTACCTGCGGCTTCAAAACGAGTGGAATTACCTGCGGCGTAAGTTTTCGTTGCAGGGTATCAATTCTGTGGAGTGGCAGTTGCTGAGGATGCGTCCGCATAATTTTCCGTACACACGGCTGGCTCAACTGGCACTTATATATCATGAAGGCAGCCTGAATCTTGCCCGTATGCTTAACACTGAAACCCTCGACGGACTTTTTCAACTGCTCGACACGGCTGTGAGTCCGTTTTGGCAGACTCACTACACTTTTACTTCGCCACCATCTGCCCGCCGCAACGGACAGCTTTCGGCTGCATCGAAGCGTCTGGTGGTGCTCAACTGTATTGTTCCTTTGCTCTTTGCCTACGGACGGTATAAGAGCGACGAGCACCTGACGGAACGTGCGCTGGCGCTGCTTGAACAGTTGCCACCCGAGTCAAACAGCATTGTGAGCCAATGGGAGCAGGCCGGAATTGCATGTAAATCGGCTGCCGACACGCAGGCGCTCTACTGGCTCACCAACCACTATTGTGAGACAAAAGACTGTATGCGTTGCAGGTTCGGTTATGAGTATATACGCCACAATCCACAATTTCTAAAGGAGGAGTGAAGACAGAACTTGTGTACCCGCCGTTTTGCGACGATATCCTCATGGGGTCTTGACGATATCCTCACGGAGCGATGACGATATCCTCACGGGGTCTTGACGATATCCTCATGGAGCGAACAAGACTGCTCATCACGGAAAAAAGAGTGGCAAAAAACATAAAATATGTGGGCAGTACACACACCGACTCAGATATTTTCGCTATATTTGCAGCGAGAATACCAGTCGGGGGGTGCCACGATTGATAATCAAATCTTAAATAAATAGAATCAAGCAATGAACTCAACAACCAACACCGGCGGATTGAAGCTCCGCCTCACCATCCTTAATTTCCTCGAGTTTGCAATATGGGGTGCCTACCTCACGTGTATGTCGCGCTACCTTATCACAGCCGGGCTTGGCGACTATATCTCGTACTTTTACAGTGTTCAGGGATTTGTATCGCTGTTCATGCCTGCCCTGATGGGTATAGTGGCCGACCGCTGGATTCAGGCACAGAAAACCCTGTCATTATGCCAGTTTATTGCCGGCGTTGCTATGTGTGCCGTTGCACTGTATGGCAACAGTGCGGGAGCAAATGCCAACTTCGGCATCCTGTTCACGCTTTATACTATCAGTGTGGCCTTCTTCATGCCAACCATAGCCCTTACCAACAGTGTGGCCTATGCAGCACTTGAGGGTGCTGGCGAGGACACCGTGAAGGCATTTCCACCCATCCGCGTGTGGGGTACCGTGGGTTTCATCGTCACCATGCTCTGTGTCGACTGGACAGGACTGCAGGATAAACCCTGGCAGTTTGCCGTTTCGGGCGGACTCAGCATCATAATGGCCTTCTATGCCCTCACCATGCCTGCATGCCCAACCAGCAAGGGTGGCGAGAAGCGCTCCCTGGTCGATGCATTGGGTCTCAAGGCCTTCACACTGTTCAAGCAACGCAAGATGGCCATCTTCTTCATCTTCTCTATGCTGTTGGGATCTGCACTCCAGATTACCAACGGATATGCCAATCCATTTATCGCATCGTTTGGAGCTGAGGAAGCTTTTGCCAATACCTTCGGTGTGCAGCATGCCAACACGCTCATTTCGCTCTCGCAAATATCCGAAACACTTTGCATACTGCTTATACCATTCTTCCTGAAGCGGTTTGGCATCAAGATTGTGATGCTCATGTCGATGTTTGCATGGGTGCTGCGATTCGGATTCTTTGCAGTGGGCGATCCCGGATTCCCAGGCGTAGTGCTCCTCATCCTTTCGATGATAGTATATGGTGTGGCTTTCGACTTCTTCAACATCAGCGGCTCGCTATTTGTAGACCAAGAAACCGACCTGAACATCCGCAGCAGTGCACAAGGCCTGTTTATGATGATGACCAACGGATTTGGTGCCTCGATCGGCATGCTGCTCGCAGGCGAAGTGGTGAACCACTACACTCATGGCGAAGTAGTGAACGGCGAGTTTTACACCTTGGGCGACTGGAGCACCTGTTGGTACATATTTGCAGGATATGCACTGGTGGTAGCCGTGCTATTCGCTATATTGTTCAAGTTCAAACACCAGAGGTGACAAAACCGACAGCGAATAGTGAAAGGCCAACCACCGAGTAGCTATTCGCTTGTTCCTCACAAAGAACGACCCTCAAGGGTAACATCATCCGATTATTCACTTTTCGACTCCATTTTTTAACTATGAAGAAGATAGTTTTCCTCACCGGTGCCGGCATCAGTGCCGAGAGCGGAATCACCACCTTCCGCGATTCGGGCGGACTGTGGGAACAATACAAGGTGGAGGATGTGGCATCGATTGAAGGCTACTACCGCAACCCCCAGCTCGTGACCAACTTCTACAACGAGCGTCGCAACCAGCTGATGGAAGTGGAACCCAACGAGGCACACCGGCTTGTAGCCAAACTCGAAGAGAAGTACGACGTGTGTGTGGTGACACAAAATGTTGACGACCTGCACGAGCGTGCCGGCTCTACCAACATCATACACCTGCATGGCGAACTGCGCAAGTCGACATCGAGCCGCAACCCCAATGACCCCACTCAGATCATGACACTGCCCGAGGGTCGTGGCATCACATACCCCGACGACCGCGCCCCCGACGGAAGTCCAGCCAGGCCGTTCATCGTGTGGTTTGGTGAAGCAGTGCCCATGATAGAGCCGGCTGCCGAGCAAGTAGGAACCGCCGACATACTGGTGGTGGTGGGCACATCGCTCAACGTGTATCCAGCTGCCGGACTCATCAACTACGCCCGCAGCGATGCACAGATATACCTCATCGACCCCTCGCCAGCCAATGTGCCGCAATACATGAACATACACATCATAGCAAAGAAAGCCACCGAGGGGATGAGAGAATTATATGAAGAACTTGTTAAGTCGTAGCATCATCCAAATCATAACACTGGGACTCTGCTGCCAGCCGATTCGCGCACAACAATCAGCGTTTCCCCTGCCCGACATTCCAGAGTCGCTCACCACCACCGAGGAATGCCTGGAATACCTGTTGTTGAACTATTGGAATCAATACGACTTCGACGATGCAAGCCCTGCCAACCAACTGGCAGGCGAGCAGGGATTCGTCAACTTCATAGACATCATGCCCACCGCCGACAGCCTTTTGTGTGCACGGTCGATGGCCCTGTATGTAGAAAAGGCACTTGCCACCACCGAGCGCATCACTCGCTTCGACCAACTGGCCGAACACTATCTTGCCAACCGCCTCTCGCCGATACGCAACGACATCATCTATGCCCACTTGTTGCGCCAAGCCATCGGTTTCTACTCCACAGCAGAACACAAGAAAACCCACTCCGCGGCACTGCAACGCACGCGGTTCATTCTCGAAAACATCGACAAGAACCAGGTGGGCACCGTGGCGTCCGACTTCAAGTTCACCGATTCAGATGGTCGCCGGCGGCGTTTGAGCAATATACAATCACCATTTGTGCTCATAATGTTATACGACCCAGAATGTTACGATTGCATACTTGCAAAACAAGACATGGAGACACAACCAGTGTTTCAGAACCCCGACATAAAAATAATCAGGGTATTGCCATCACAGGTAAAGGGCAAATACCATGTCACAGCAACACCGTCGTTCTATTTGCTCAACTCAAGACATGTAGTGCTGCTCAAAGATGCAACCTACGAAAGCATCCTACAGTTTTTTGAGCATAAACTGAAATAAAAAATCATAAACGAAAACGTAGACAAGTAAACCCCTGTGTAAACACAAATAAGGGGCATCTACCCACGTTGTTGAAACTGTCTGGTAGATGCCCCCCTTTTACTACTTAAACCCAAATCAATCATTAGGTTTAATTATATGAGATGATATATGAGATAATATCAGAATGGTAGGTCGTCTGTAGAGTCGGCAGGGTCGAATGTAGGAATCGGCTGGCTTGCAGCAGGTGCAGCAGCCGGAGCGGTTGCAGGTGTAGCAGCCGGAGCGGCATTATCGGCCACAGGCGCTACTGCTGCATTGGCAGCCATTGCCTGCTCTGCCGTGATGTGTTCAACCTTCCATGCACGAATATCGGTGTACCAACGACCTTGATACTCACGCGAGTTGATGTCGAACGATACATTCACCTCGTCGTTCAACTGTATGTTTGCCTGACTTATTTTGTCTTCACCAAAAATGCTGAAGCACATGCGGTGGGGAAACTGCTCATGTGTTTCTATGACATATTCCTGAATAGTCCAAGGGTTGCCTGAACTTTTTGCTACTCCACTGCGTGGCTGAAGCACTGCAATTACTTTTCCTGCTAATTCCATTTTTTGTATTTATTAAACACTCTTACTTTTTATGTCTCTACTCCGATTATTTCAATCTTCATAGTTCCTTTTGGCTGCAAATTTACTAAAAAAAAGGCAGGCAACAATGTTTTTCTAAATATTTCTTCATTAATTGAAAACTTATGAGTAAATTTGTAGTCGAATTGAAGTCTTGAAAGACTTTCGCTAAAAACAGTGAGCACACAAAAGGGTGGTGGAGGCAATAGTGCAGTTTGATAATAGAAGAAATAATAAAAATAAATATAGATAGGATTAGATTATGAAATTCAGTATTTCAAGTACTACGTTCTGCAACAGATTGCAGACTCTGAACAAAGTCATAAGTTCAAAGAATTCGCTTTCCATTCTTGAGAGCATATTGTTTGACTTGAACGGCAACGAGTTGAAGATGACAGCCTCTGACGGCGACATCACATTGATTACCACTCTGCCGGTGAACGAAGCCGACGGCAGTGGCCGCTTTGCTCTGAATGCAGCTCAAATCATCAACGGACTGAAAGAAATATCAGACCAGCCAATCAAACTGAGCATTGGCGATGATGACTATAAAGTTGTGATAAAGTATCAGAATGGTAAGTGCGAATTTGTGGGCCAGAGCGGCGAAGAATATCCAATGCCTAAGGGTGTGAATGATGAAGCCGAAAGTGTGACCATCGGTAGCGATGTGTTGCTGGGTGGAATCAGCAAATCGCTGTTTGCTACTGCCGACGACGAATTGCGTCCGGTGATGAATGGTATTTATTTCGATATCATGCCCGACAGCATCACATTTGTTGCAAGCGATGGACACAAACTGGTGCGCAATCGTAACTTCAAAGTGAGCGAGGGACAGGAATCTGCTTCGTTCATTCTGCCTAAGAAACCGGCAAAGACTCTGAAGGATATACTGTTGAAGGACGAGGGCAATGCTGTAGTGAAATTCGACGATAATTATGCCGAAATCATCATAGAGAACTATCGTCTCAGTTGCCGACTCATCGAAGGACGTTATCCTAACTACAACTCTGTCATCCCTAAAGACAATCCGTTCAAGGTGCGCATCGACCGCCAGTCGTTTATCAGCGCATTACGTCGTGTCCTGGTGTTTGCAAACACCAGCACCAACCTCATAAAGATAAGGATTATCAACGGAACTCTGGTTGTTTCATCACAAGACATAGACTACTCTACAGGTGCTGAAGAAAGCATTGCATGTGAGTATGAAGGCAATCCGATGAACATAGGTTTCAAGGGCACATTCCTTATCGACATACTGAACAGTCTGACTTCTGCTGAAGTGGTGCTCGAACTGGCCGACCCCAGCCGTGCAGGTGTTATTGTTCCAGCCGAGCAAGAGGAAGACGAAGATGTGTTGATGCTGCTCATGCCAATGATGCTTAACGAATGAGACTGAAACTGGACAGACCTATAGTGTTCTTCGACTTGGAGACCACTGGAATTGCTGTAGCAAAGGACCATATCGTGGAACTTTGCTACATCAAGTTGTTTCCCGACGGAAGTGAACAATCGAAAGTAATACGACTCAGACCAACTGATTCATTGGGAAACACCATTCATATTCCCGAATCTACAACTAAGATACACGGCATAAGCGACGACGACGTGAAAGATTGTCCTACATTCAAGGACATGGCCGATGACTTGGAGGCTGTCTTTGCCGATGCCGACCTTGCCGGCTACAATTCCAACCATTTTGACATACCCATGCTTGTAGAAGAGTTTCTGCGAATTGGTAAGAACCTCAACATGAATGGCAAACGGTGTATAGATGCATGTGTCATATATAAAAAGATGGAGCCGCGCACTCTGTCGGCTGCTTATAAGTTCTACGTAAACCGTGAACTGGAAAATGCTCACTCTGCACTTGCCGATACCCGTGCAACAGTGGATGTTCTCATGGCCCAGCTCGACGTCTACGCCGGTTCGCTTAAGGGCGATGTTGAAAGTCTGGCACAATTCTCAACCACCAATCACAACATCGACTTTGCCGGACGTATAGTAGCCGACGAGAAAGGTGAAGCAATTTTCAACTTCGGCAAGTATAAGGGTCAGCGTGTGAAAGACGTGTTGAAGAAGGATACTGGATATTACAACTGGATGCTTCAAGGCGATTTTCCACTTAATACGAAACAAGTGATTAAGAAATTGAAGATTGAAAATTGAAAGAGGGGGATACCATCCGGAAGGGAATCATCCGCTATTTATTATACTTCATTAATATGTTAAAGGGAAAACACATAGTTTTAGGTATAACAGGCAGTATAGCAGCCTATAAATCATGTCTCATCATACGTCTGCTGAAGAAAGCGGGCGCAGATGTTCAAGTTGTCATTACCCCTTCGGGCAAGGAGTTTATCACGCCTATCACCCTGTCGGCACTCACGAGCCGACCTGTCATAAGCGATTTTTTCTCTGGCAGAGACGGCACGTGGAATAGTCATGTAGACCTGGGCCTTTGGGCCGATGCCATGCTCATTGCTCCTGCAACGGCATGCACTATAGGCAAAATGGCAAACGGAGTTGCCGACAACATGCTCATCACAACCTATCTCTCGATGAAAGCACCGGTTTTCGTTGCCCCGGCAATGGATCTCGACATGTATAAACATCCATCTACTAAACGCAATCTTGACCTGCTCCGGCAATATGGAAACCACATCATAGAGCCTGGAGACGGATTTCTTGCTTCGGGTCTCGAGGGCAAGGGGCGCATGGAAGAACCCGAAACCATTGTCAACATACTCGATAATTCTCTGTAAAAAAAAATGAAAGTTCTTATTACCGCCGGTCCTACATACGAGCGTATCGACCCCGTCAGGTTCATCGGCAACTATTCTTCGGGTAAGATGGGGCTTGCCCTGGCTGCCGAGTGTGTGAGGCGCGGCATGGAAGTGTCGTTGGTGCTCGGACCAGTAAGTATTGACCATGAAGTGTTGCATAATCCAAACGTAAAGCTCACTCGTGTTGAATCTGCAGCAGAGATGTTCGATGCTACAGTGGCTCAGTTTGCAGGGTGCAATGCAGCCTTATTGTGTGCTGCAGTGGCCGATTTCACTCCTGTGGCATGTGCCGACAAGAAGATAAAACGTGAGGGCGACGAACTTGTCATTCGGCTGAAACCTACACAAGACATAGCGGCTCATCTGGGCAGCATGAAAACAGAAAGACAGGTATTGGCGGGGTTTGCCTTGGAAACCAACGACGAGAATCTTAATGCACATAAAAAGCTGGAAAAGAAGAATTTTGACTTCATCGTACTGAATTCTCTAAACGATGAGGGTGCCGGATTCAGATATGACACCAACAAAATCACTATAATCGACCGCAAGGAGCAAACTACATTTCCGCTGCTTTCGAAACAAGAATGTGCAGTCAACATCATCGACCACCTGTGCCACTTGTTGAAAACGTGTTGATAAACCGTTTAAAAGTCATTAATAAATCATAGAGTTTTAAACTATATTATAAAACTCAGCATTCCTGCCTGCTGAGTTTTATTTTTTTATTAAAAGATATTTTCATAGTTTTAAACATGTATGATTTTACATATTATATTTGAAAATCAATATCATAGTTATTTATTTGGATAGTTATCAACATTTTCTATACCATATAAATATCATCATATATTTAAATAAGATAATAAACAATATATATATTATTTATATGTGTCTATCTGACCAGTAGTGTATACTTATTGGTGTTTCACTGTTCGTGCAGGAAGTGCTGTTGTATGTAGTTCATTATGTCCATCAGTTCTTCCAGGGTCTGCGCTCTCAGCATCTTTATTCGTGTCTCCCTGAAATTGCTTATACCCTTGAACAGTGGCGATGCGGCAAGATGTCTTCTTATGTGCATTATTCCGCCGAGTTCGCCTCCCTTGCTCAGGCGCACACTTTCTTGTGCCTGCCTGCGCAGCACGTCGAGTTTCCATTCGTCCGTCAGGCAGTCGAGCATCTGTCCGCTATCGAGATAATGGCGTATTTCCTTGAAAATCCACGGTCTTCCGAATGTGGCTCTGCCCACCATTATGCCGTCTACGCCGTAGTTGTCGAAACACTGTTTGGCGCGTAGGGCGCTGTCTATGTCGCCGTTTCCTATCACCGGTATCTTCATGCGCGGGTTGTTCTTCACCGCGCCTATAAGTGTCCAGTCGGCTTGTCCGGTATACATCTGGCTACGCGTGCGCCCATGTATTGTGATTGCGCTTATTCCGCAGTCTTGCAGCCGCTCTGCGAGGTCCACTATCGTCTTGCTGTCGTGGTCCCAGCCCAGTCGTGTTTTGACCGTCACGGGCGTCTTCACCGCGTCTACCACGGCTCGGGTTATCTGTGCCATCAACTCGGGGTTGCGCAGCATGCCCGCGCCTGCGCCCTTGCCCGCTATCTTTTTCACGGGGCAGCCCCAGTTTATGTCTATCATGTCGGGGTGTGCCTGGGCCTCCACGGTCTTGGCTGCTTCTGCCATCGAGTCTACGTCTCTGCCATAGATTTGCACCGCCACAGGTCGCTCTGCGTCGCTCACGCTTATTTTCTGCATCGAGCGGTCGATGCCCCTTATCAGCGCGTCGGCGCTCACAAACTCCGAAAAGACCATGCTGGCTCCCATCTGTTTACAAAGCAGGCGGAATGCCCCATCGGTCACATCTTCCATCGGAGCAAGCATGGCAGGTTGACTGCCCAGGTTTATGATGTGTGTATTACGTTCTATTTTCATTGTTCGTAGTTTATTTAAGACAGAGTCGCTGCACTCTTACCCCACATAAGAATGAGGTTTCTATCCATTCTATCTATTATATGTTCCTGTATATGCCATGGCTAATACTGATATTTTCTCTACACCGGCGGCGGCGAGAAGTTCACACAGTGTACGTGTGGTTGCACCGCTCGTTATCACATCGTCTACCACAAGCACATATCTGCCTTTCAACACATCGGGTCTTAACAGTTGGAAGTCGGCGGTGCTGATTTCCATGCGTTGTATAAAACTCTTATGTGTCTGTGTTTCTTTACTGTCTTTTCGTTTGACGGCATCGGTCAGTATCTTAATTCCGGTGACACTGCTCACCCCCCTTGCTATGTAGTAGCTTTGGTTGTACATGCGGCGGCTGAAGTGATAGTTGGTGATGGGCATGGGCAGTATGAAATCGATGCCGTCGAAGAAGTTGGCGGGTATTTTTTCTTTCACCATGAGCTGAGTTATGTATTCAGCTATATGAGGATTGCCGCGATATTTGGCGCTGTGTATGATTCGTCTTGACTCTTCGGCATTGTAGTAGAAAAATGCGGTGGCATGCTGCAGGGGCAGCAAACCGCGGTATATTTGCTCTATCCTGTTGTTGGCAGTGTCGTCAATATTGGTGTATGGCAGCGCCGAGAGACAACCTGTACATATATGCTCTTCGTGTCGGGTGAGCCGGGCGCCACACAGAATGCAGTATCGTGGAAACAAGAAATTCCACATATAAACTACATAGCCAAATAATTTTATACTGCCTTCGTTCAATTAATAATTAATTAATGGATGCTATTCATCCGGATTTGTTTCCTCGCCCAAGTCAGAGGTAAGGAGTAGTCCTGTTTTCCTTATCTGTTCGTAGCTGAATCCGCGAGCAAGAGCAAACCTCATGAGCTTTGCGTCGATTTCGTGCTGATTCCTCCCACGCAGGCTGCGCCGTTTCGTTTCTATCAGTTGCTTCAGTGTCTCGGTAGTTTTTTCGTCATCGATATAGCTTAGTGCATCGTCAATCACGTTGGAGTTTATTTTGCGTTTCAGCAGTTCCTGGCGTATGCGGTTGCTGCCCCAGCGGTTGAACCTGAACTTGTCGCGGACAAAAGCATGGGCATACCTCACCTCGTTTATGTAGTCTTGTTCAACAAGTTTTTGTACAATGCGCTTCTCTGCATCTTCGGTGAGTTGAAACTTGTGAATATAATTGTACACATCGTAAGTGCAGTATTCGGCTCTTGAACATCGTGCCTGGAGCAAGCTCAATACTTCCGATTCGGTCTTCTTCTTCTTCGTCATCATCTCTCACACACACACTCCTTTCTCTCTTTATATCTTTTTGCCAATAACCATTCTGTCGTTATCATACGAGTCTTTTATCACTTCCGCATCAAAATTGTAGCGCCTCATGTTCTCCATCACCTGCCGCGCATATCGCCTGCCCGTTTCGAAAGCCAAAACCCCGCCTTTATTCAGCGAATTTGTGGCATAGTGTGTGATTGCGTCGTAGAAAAGCAACGGATTGTCATCGGGCACGAACAGAGCCGTGGCAGGTTCGAAGTCGACAACCGTGCGTTCCATCTCTTGCTTCTCAGACAGCGTGATGTATGGTGGATTCGAAACTATGAGGTCGAAACGCTGCCCATAAAGAGCGGTTGATAATATGTCGTCGTGTCTGAAATCTATGTCCATAGACAGGCTGCGGGCATTATGAGATGCTATGTCGAGAGCCGCGTCGGATATATCGGTAGCACATATATAGGCATCGGGATAAATCCGCTTTAGAGCCAAAGCAATGCATCCGCTACCGGTGCCCACGTCTAATATACTTCTTACACTGAGATTGCTCAAGTGTTGGATGAGTTCTGCCGTCTCTGGTCGCGGAATAAGTGTAGATGGCGATACTTTTATGTTTAATCCGAGGAAATCTGTATATCCAACAACATATTGAATAGGTTCGCCTTTCAGAAGTAGGTCTACGAGCGGCTGGACATCAGCCTCAACTTTTTTTGTGGATATATCGTCATCGAGTCCGAGCAATATGTCGTTCTTAGAGAGATTGCATGTATGTTCAAGCAATATAAATGTAATGGCCGATGCCTCGCCCATACCCACATTGTGGCTTAATTGCCTACATATTTGCCTATACAGATTCATGATAAAAAAACGAGTAGTGCCTTTTCCTCGG
This sequence comes from Bacteroidaceae bacterium, assembly GCA_017480685.1. Taxonomy (GTDB): domain Bacteria; phylum Bacteroidota; class Bacteroidia; order Bacteroidales; family Bacteroidaceae; genus Colivivens. Next base: position 6,532 of record JAFUSD010000034.1, on the reverse strand, counting down.
CCGCCTCCATTATCTCGCGTTCGCCCGGACCCTTGTCGTTGATGCCGCAGAGGTGGAGTATGCCGTGAATGACGACGCGGAGCAGTTCGCGCCGAGGGTCGGTGCCGAGCATGTCGGCATTCGACTTCACGGTGTCGAGGCTTATGAAGATGTCGCCGCTGATAGTGTGGGTGGTGCTATAATCGAAGGTGATGATGTCGGTATAGTAGTCGTGACCCAGATATTGGCGGTTTACCTCCAGTATGCGTTCGTCGTTGCAGAAGATGTAGGCAATGTCGCCCACACGCATGCCATAGCTTCCGCCCACACGCTCAACCCACTGCGTGATGCGCGGCAGGTCGAGTTGTGGCATGTCGACAGAGTCACTTTGATAACTTATCATTGTATTCGCTTTGCTTGATTGCAGCAACGGCACGCAGGTAGATGTTGTTGTTGAGGTTGCTGATTTGGTAGTATTGGTTCATATCCCAAAGGTCGCGGGCGATGAGCGCCTTGAGTTGGATGTCGAGCATGCGGCGCGAAGCACTGAGGGTAGAGTCGTTGTACTCCACCTTGGCCTTGTCGGCATGTTGCAACAGCAGTTTCATCACATCGTCGCCAATGGTGAAGTTGTCGCGATAGTCCTCGAATGTCTCGTAGCGCTTGAGCAGCGACTTGCGGTTTTTCTCTACATACTTGATGCAAGTCTGGGTGACACAGCTCTTGGCAATGAGTTCGCGATATAGTGGTGTGATGTCGGTGGTGTCGAGCGGCACGTAGATGTCGGGCATGATGCCTCCGCCGCCATACACGGTGCGGTGGTTCTTCAGCGTGGTATATTTGAGCGAATCGGCAAAGTGTATGCTGTCTTCATGAGCCAGTTCGCCGCTGTTGAGGCGTGTGAGTATTTCACGGTCATACTGCTGGCGCTTGCCCTTCTCGTAGGGACGCTGTATGCATCGGCCCGAAGGGCTGTAGTAGTGGGCTGTGGTGAGGCGTATGAGCGAGCCGTCGGGCAGTTCGATGGGGCGTTGTACCAACCCTTTGCCAAATGTGCGACGGCCTATGATGATGCCGCGGTCGTTGTCTTGAATGGCTCCCGACAGAATTTCGGAAGCCGAGGCGGTGTAGCTGTCGGTCAGCACTACCACCTTGCCGCTCTTCAGGATTCCGCTGCCGGTAGCTCGATAGTCGCGCCGACTCATGGCACGACCTTCGGTAAACACAATCATATCGCCTGCCGAGAGGAACTCGTTGGATATATCGACAGCCGCTTGCAGGTAGCCGCCACCGTTGCTCTGGAGGTCGACGATGAGGTCGGTCATACCTTTAGCCTTCAGTTCGTTCACCGCATTGACAAACTCCTCGTGGGTTGTAGCTCCGAAGTTGTTGATGCGGATGTAGCCGATGGAGGGGTCGACCATATATTTGGCATCGATAGAGAACACCGGAATCTTGTCGCGCACCACGGTGAATGGTTGTATGCCATTCACTCCTTGGCGCATCACGCCCAGGTTCACCTTCGAACCCTTCGGACCACGCAGCAGCCGCTGTATGTCGGTAGTGGTGAGCTTGCGGCCGGCAATGGTGCTGTCGTCGACGGTGATGATGCGGTCGCCTGCCACTATGCCTACCTTCTCCGATGGTCCTCCGCTCACGGGTTGGATGACGATGAGGGTGTCGTCGAGCAGGTTATACTGAATGCCTATACCTTCGAAGTTGCCTTCGAGGGGTTCGGTCAGCGCTTTCACCTCCTTGGCAGGAGTGTACGACGAGTGTGGGTCGAGGTTTTCGAGCATACCCTTGATGGCATCTTCGACCAACACCGAGTCGTTCACACCTTCTACATACAGCTGTGTGATGGCCGATTGTGCCAATATGAGCTTGTGGAGGGGACTGCCTACGATGTTGTTTGCGGGGTTGTTTTGCGCCCAGATGCTGAGTGTAGAAACAAATAAGCAAAGTGTGGCAAATGCTTTTGCCGGTATTCGGTTTGCCGATTTCTTGCTGTTGTTCATTGTATTGCTTTGTTGTTTTATGTATTGTGTCATTGTGTCATGAAACGATTTCTGTGTCATCGTCGAAGGCTGTATACATCATGCTGAGGTCGAGCGGCACGAATGGCGATACATCCTTGCCATAGCCGATGAGTTCCCTCACCATGCTTGAGCTTATACTCTCGTATTGCGGCGATGGAAATAGGAGTATGGTTTCGATGCCGGTGAGCTGGCGGTTGATGTCGGCCAGCTGTCGCTCGTATTCAAAGTCCTTCACACTCCTCACACCGCGCAATATGCAGCTTATGTTGCCTTCACGTGCAATGAAGTCGGTGGTAAGCCCAGTATATTTCGACACGATCACCCTGTCATTGTTGCCATACAGTTGGTTTATGTAGTTAAGTCGCTGCCCGGCTGTAAACATGGTCTTCTTGTCGGGGTTGACACCGATGCCTATGTGTATCCTGTCGGCAAACGTCAGTGCTTGTTCCACTATCGACTGGTGGCCGATGGTGAATGGGTCGAACGTGCCGGGAAAGAAAACCGTGAATAATCCGTGTGACATGGTGATGGTTGATTGTTGATTGTTTATTGTTGATTGTTTATGCAGAGTTGTTGCTGTTTCAAGCTTCTGCTTCGGCAGTCACTGCCACTGCCTCTGCCTCGGCTTCCTCGTCTTCGGGTTTGTCTTCTTCGATCACGAGGTTGTTGATGATGAAGTTTTGGCGCTCCATAGTGTTTTTGCCCATATAGTATTCGAGCAGCTCCTGCACCTTGTCGGTCTTCTTCATCGTCACTTGCTCCAGTCGCATGTCGGGGCCTATGAATCCGCGGAACTCGTCGGGCGATATCTCGCCCAGACCTTTGAAGCGTGTTATCTCGGGTTCGGGGCCGAGTAGTTCGATAGCCTCCTTACGCTCTTCATCGCTATAGCAGTAGCGGGTTATGAAGTCGCTCTTGTCGTCGGGGCGGTCTTTCATGAGTTGCTCCAGTGCTGCCTTGCGTATGCGTTTCTTGCGGTTGCGCACTCGGAAGAGTGGTGTCTGCAGGATGAACACATGGCCCTTTCTTATCAATTCGGGGAAGAACTGCAGGAAGAATGTGATCATGAGCAGGCGTATGTGCATGCCGTCGACATCGGCATCGGTGGCTACGATTACTTTGTTGTAGCGCAGGCCGTCGATTCCGTCTTCGATGTTGAGTGCTGCCTGCAGCAGGTTGAACTCCTCGTTTTCATACACCACCTTCTTAGTAAGTCCGTAGGAGTTGAGCGGCTTGCCTCGCAGCGAGAAGACGGCCTGGGTCTCCACGTCGCGGCTCTTGGTGATGCTTCCGCTTGCCGAGTCACCCTCGGTGATGAATATGCAGCTGTCTTCCTTGCGGTCGCCCTTGGGGTCGTTGAGGTGTATGCGGCAGTCGCGCAGTTTGCGGTTGTGGAGGTTGGCCTTCTTGGCACGTTCGCGTGCCAGCTTCGTCACTCCGGCTATTGCCTTGCGGTCGCGCTCGCTGTCGGTTATCTTCTGCTGTATCACTTCGGCCACGTCGAGGTTTTTGTGCAGGTAGTTGTCGACTTCGGTCTTGATGAAGTCGCCCACAAACTTGTTTACACTCACTCCGCCGCCGGGTTCCATGGTGAGCGAGCCGAGCTTGATTTTCGTCTGGCTCTCAAATTGTGGTTCCTGAATGTTGATGGCTATAGCAGCCACGATGCCGTTGCGTATGTCTACGTATTCGTAGTTCTTGCCGAAGAACTCCTTGATGGTGCGTGCTATGTGTTCCTTGAATGCACTTTGGTGTGTACCTCCCTGTATGGTGTGCTGTCCGTTGACAAACGAGTGGTATTCTTCGCCATACTGCTGGTTGGTGTGTGTGAATGCAATCTCGATGTCATCGCCCTTGAGGTGTATGATGTCGTAGAGTGGCGTGGTGTCCATCGTGTCGACGAGCAGGTCCTTCAATCCGTTGCGGCTCACGATGCGGCGGCTGTTGTAGTATATCTCGAGTCCGGTGTTGAGGTATGTGTAGTTGCGCAGCATGGTCTCCACAAACTCTGTCTGATATTTGTAGCCGATGAATAGTGTAGAGTCGGGGCGGAAGTAGATGTATGTTCCTGTCTCCTCGGTCGAGTCTTCGGTGCGGTCGTCTTTCAGCATTCCTTTCTCGAATCGTGCTATGCGCACTTTTCCGTCGCGGTAGCTCCTCACCTCAAATTCGCTGCTCAGTGCGTTGACTGCCTTGGTTCCCACTCCGTTCAGTCCTACGCTCTTCTGGAATGCCTTCGAGTCGTACTTACCTCCGGTGTTGAGCATGCTCACGGCTTCTATCATCTTGCCTTGCGGTATGCCTCGTCCGAAGTCGCGTACGCTCACGCTCATCCCCTCTTCGATGTTTATCTCTATGCGCTTGCCAGCATTCATCTTAAACTCGTCGATAGAGTTGTCGATTATCTCCTTCAGCAGCACATATATTCCGTCTTCGGCATGGCTGCCATCGCCCAGTCTACCTATATACATTCCCGGACGTGTGCGTATGTGCTCTATGTCGCTCAGGTGGCGAATGTTGTCGTCGGTGTATGTAGGCGTGGCAGCCTTAATGTTTTCTTCCATTCAGTTTCCTCTTTCCTTTTTTTATGTTATTGCATCAGCATTTGTGTGTTATTGCTTCTGCATTTCGTCGTAGATGTTGAGCACATCCTGTGTGTCTATGCTTCCGTCGCCGTTCACATCATATTTGTTTGAAGATGAACCGCCGGAACCGCGATGGATTACGATGTTTGTTGCGGTATCATCACCATCCATAATTTGATCATAGCGTATGGTTGCGCCTTCAGGCCATGCAATATAGCAGTTTTCAAACTTTAAATCTCCACCACCCAACAGGCTAATATTATCTGATGACATGACGTCTGAATTGCGTATTACTAAATATTCATAACTAGTAATGCCTTTTGTGACAAGATTACAGTCTTTTATTATCAAACCATTATTACTGTAAATACGCTGGTCTACTAGTAGCTGGTTGTTATTGCCTTGTATTGTTATATCTTCAGTAGAATAAATACAGTCTGAATTATATTCATCGTCTGTATAAATCATGGCTGAAGGCCCGTCAATATTGATGGTCAACCCCTCTATTTTATTATATATAAAAATCCCATCGTCCGTTCTCATTCTTATTGTTCCGTTTATTGTAAGTACGTTGTTTTCGGGGTCGTACGACACTACTCCGTCGCCCAGTATGTCATCGCAGTTGAGTGTTGTCACCTGTGTGTCGCATATATAAAGCTCATACATCTCGACCTTCTTGTCGCTGATTACCATATTGGTGACAATATTACCGTTGGAATCATAATAGGCAAGCATCTCGTACCCTTGTAGATTGGTGCCTTTTTCGTAGATTACGTCGGTTGGGCTGATTATCGAGCATCCGTCGAAATTCACTGTACTGAAAAGTTGAATGGCTCCGAGTGTGCTATTTAAGTTTACGTTGCTGTTTATGAATGACAGCACACTTCGATCCGTGTTATTCCCGTAAAAGCAATGAGGAGCATTCACATTAAGATTGAGATTCTTGATAGTTACTGCTGATGACTGAGAAAGAATACCCGAATTTGTAGCTTCTATGGTCAGTTTATTTTTAGCGTCACCTCCATCTATCACAATATCATGAAACGAATTTATGGGAAAAGGAGATTTGAAGGTTACGTCTCCTTCAATAGATACTTTAAGGTCTTGAACTTGGTTATATATAATATTGCTATTGATGTCGGTTGGTTCATACGTACCACCAGCTACGTGCAATATGTTTTGTTTTGGGTCGTATCGGAAGCTGCCTCCGTCGCCCAATATGTCGTCGCAATTGGATGATGTAACGCTGGTTTCAAATATATTCATGTGGTACTTCTGTTCTCCAATCTCGACGCTTTTGGCCACTGTTCCGCTGGCATCTACAATTTTGCCGCCCGACACGTATCCGCCTTCGGGGCTGATAACTGTTATCCCTTTATACATTTTGATTTCAGCGAAGTCGAAGATAGCACCTAATGTTGTACTGGGTATTATCACCTTGCTATCCCAATCGATATTCAGAGTGCTCTTTTTGTCGCCGTAGATACCACGAGATTCCACATTGAGGGTGAGCTCGAGCATACTTATTCTCAGCGTTGCACCGTTGCTGACACTGATGCCGTTGAGTCGTGGCGAGCTGATAGTGACCTGACAAGGTTTTGTCATTCCAATTAATTCCATGTCGGCAGTGGTGCTGATGGCGTTGGCATTGGTGGAGAGTGTGCACGATTTCATGAACCACACCCTAAGTCCCGGTATCTTGTTAGTGATGATTGAGGATCCCGACTTGGTAGTGAAACTGCCATTTACGTATAGCAGATTGTTGGTTGCGTCGTATTTTACGAGCCCTTCGCCTGTGATGTCGTCCTTGTTGGCCGATGTTACTTGTATACCTCCCACTTTGAGGTCGTACGTTGTCTGAGCACTGAGTGCCATTGTGAATAGCAATGCTGCAACTATGGCAGCAAGTCTTGATATAGTTGTTTTCAT
>JAFUSD010000033.1 GCA_017480685.1 Bacteroidaceae bacterium | reverse complement strand
GAAGGTGTAGTTGTCGTATGAGAACATATCGTAGACGTAAGAGTGGTTTGCGTCTCGATAGTACACCGATTCGTAAGCCTCGGGCAAACTGCTGTCGTATGACAGCTTGGTATGTTTCGATATGATAGCTTTCAGTGCCAGTTTCAGTTCCACCTGCTTCTTGCCGCTGATGTTTGAGTAGTAACCAGCCTTGGGTTGTGCTGCTGCATGAAGTGTGAGCAGCAGTAGCAGCAGTTGCAGAGCGTAAAAAGATTTTATTCGGTTCATTCTTTATTTAGTTTGAATATATTCGTAGATAGTGAGCACATCCTGCGTGTCGACCGTCCCGTCGAGGTTCACATCGTAGCCATCAATGGGTGTGCCAGGTTCGTAGGCTTGTATGAACTCATAGACAGCCAGCACATCCTGCGTGTCGACCATACCGTCGAGGTTCACATCGGCCGCTACTTGCGGTTGTGGAACGATGCCTTCGTAAGCCACTACATAGTCGACGAAGCATCGTGCACCGGCAGGCGACTTGATGGTGAGTATCGGGTTGGCAGGTGCCGAGGTGAAGATGAGTCGTACGGTTTCGAACTTGTCCGTCATCTTTGCCTTGTATTCCACCACTTGCTGCTCACTGCCGAGGCTTACGGTGATAGTGCCTTCGATTTTCGACCATCCCTTCACAGCCAGTTCCACAACGATTGGACCTCCAGCATAGTCGATAGTGCGCGATGTGAGCGACCCTTCTTTCTTACTTGTAGCCAGTTTCACTGCACCGCCTGCCTGATATGTGGCAGAAACCATCGGGAAGTTTGTGTTGCCACTCCAATAGTCGGCCGAACCACTCGTAGACGTGTTGTCGCCTGATGTCAGCTCGTCGAAATACTCGGCAAACAGTTCTTCGCCCTTCTGAATCTCTGAGGGGTCGATGGGGGCTATAGAATCTATAGGCTCTACAGGTTCTATAGTATCTACAGGTTCTACCGGGATATCGGGACCGGAGCCGCTTATGTGTTGATAGAGCACAGCAGTCGAGAGGTTGAAGTCGGTCGACTGATAAGTGCCCCAGATGTAATCAGCCAGCACAGGGTAGTCGATGAATGGATTACGATTGCCCTGAACCGACTCAGCTGAGTTGTTTATCTGTATCTCTTTCTGCGAAACGGGGTCTTGGTTGTGCCACTTTAGGAGCAACTGATAGAGCCACGGATTGAGCGTAGGCCAGTCTTCTTTCGATATCTCGCTCTTTACATTAGGATTTGTGCCCCACCCTATGTCGCTATAGCATGTGGCCACATAGAAATAGATGCGTGCAAAGTCGCCCTTGTATTCGTCGGCAGGCTCGAACACGTTGTTGTATGTTCCACCCTGTCCGCTCACGGGTTTTCCCACTTTTATGCATCCGTTGCTCCATGTCTGCGAGCCCACGGTGCCAATGGGGAAGTTGCTCTTGCGGTTGTTGGCGGTCTTTTCTGATGGAATGACGCTGAATATGTCGCTATATGCAGCATTCTTCACACCGTTCCACCAACTGTTGGGCACTACATGCTCCTTGTTCCAGGTGCTTGTAGATGAATAAGAATAAGTGTCGTAGGAGAATATATCGTAGACATTGCTACGATTGTCGTCGCAATAATACACCAGTTCGTAGGCTTTTGGCAGTTCGCCGGAGTATGAGAGTGTCTTGTGATCTGATATGATATCTTTCAGCGCGAGCTTCAATGCCACTTGCCGTTTGCCGTTTATTCCTTTATAATAAGTAGCAGACGGTTGAGCCATGACAGCCGCGGTGGCTGTCATGGCTACAATCATCAAGTGTAAGATGCGTCGGAAAATCATTATTGATTCTGCATTACTTCGTAGATAGTAAGTACGTCTTGAGTGTCGACCGAACCGTCGCCGTTGACATCATAGCCCTCAACAGAAGTACCTTCTTCATAGCTCTGCATGAACTCATAGATTACAAGCACATCCTGAGTGTCGACCGAACCGTCGCCGTTCACATCTTCTGTCTTAGCTTCGGTAGGCTGAGTGAAGCTGTAAGCATTCACGCTCTTCAGTCCGGCTACAGAGAAGTACTTGATGATGCTACCGCGGAACCACACTTCCTTGCCGAGGTTGTCGGGGTTGTCCTTGAGGTTGACTTGCTCGCGCACGGCCTTGCACTCAGCAGGTTTGTTCTCGAGTGCTACAGGCAGACAGTTCTGGTAGTTGGTCTCGTCGGCAGATGCAGCGATGAGTACGTTTGATGCAACGACCTCAGCACCTTCTTCGATAGTGAATACCGACTTGGCTTCGTTGAATGCTCCGTCAGCATAACCTACGATGTAAGCCTTTACCCATACGTCGGGCACGGTGTCACCATCGACATAGAGAGCCTTGATGTCGGCCACGGTGTAAGGATTCTCGGCTGTACCGTCGGCATTGCTGATGACAGACAGGGTGAACGATGCGGTTGCAGCCATATATGTGGCGGTCTTCTCGCTTTCAGCAGTGATTGTAGCCACACCTGCACCTACAATTGTGATAGCTCCGTCGGCTGCGATGGTTGCTACGTTCTCGTCAGACGAAGTGTAGGTTACAGCACCGTCGGTGTTAGAGTTCAATTTGTTTGAAACGCTCTCGCCTACGTGAGTGACTATCTTGCTTTCTGTCCATGCGAATGTTGGCATTTCGAGTGTAGAGACTACTTCCACATCGTCGGCGCTCACTGCATAGTATTGTATTGTTTCGCGGAATGGAACGACGAACACGTTGAGGTTGTACTTGCAGTCTGCATTCCACATGATGTTGCTGAGGTTGTTGAAGTTGTCGCGCAGTACGATGTTGGTTGTTCCGTCGTTGAGAGTGTAGTTCACCTTGTTGGAAACGGTTTCCTGGCTTACGAATGTGAGGTCCTCGAAGCGTACGAAACGGCTTGCATCGGCTACATTGATGTCGGCAGCAGCTACTTTGGTTGCAGTCACTTCGTTGCCTTGGCTTTCCACCTTCACGTTTGCCCACTTGTCGGTCACTGAGAGTTCGGGCAGTCCGTTGTAGGTGTAGAGTTTGCCTTCGATGGTTCCGCTTATGATGTCGCCCTTCTTGAGGTTTGAAGCAGAGCCGTAGAGCAAGAATGAATTCTTAGCATCTTGTACGAACACGTTGGTGCCGTTGACTCCTGTTACGAGCAGGTTGCTTGCGCTGAATGACACCACGGGTGCGTCGTTCTGGCTTGTAGCGGTGCATGCAGCGATGAGGTCGGCTATTGATGCGATGGCCTCCACCTTATTTATAGTAATAACGACGGTGGTTGTTCCCACGAAGTTGTCATCATCGTCGTAGGTTGATGCCTTCACAGTTGTTGTCTCGCTCACTGTGAACGGACCTTCGTAGAGCACTGAGTTCTCGCCTCCGTTCTCGGGTTCAGAGCCGTCGAGTGTGTAGTAGATAGTGTAGTTGCTGCCCGAAGGGTCGGTGATGGTCACTGTCTGGTCTTCGGTGTAAGTGCCTGTAGCTGGTGTGATGGCAGGGCCTTCGGCTTCTGGCACTACAACAGTTATCACGCCGTTACCTTTTATGGTTATGTTGTCGAGCTCATAAGTGCCTGCACTCTCGGTTGTGCTCACGTATGCAACAGCCAGCATCACCGATGGTTTGCCTGCATAGGCTGATACATCTACTGTCGATTCAACGAATGACCAGTTGTTGCCTGCCGGCCATGTAGCCACTTCGAGTTTGTTCCATGTGCTGCCTTCATCGGTCGAAGCATAATATGTCACTTGGTCGGACACTGCTCCTGCAAACTTATTGCCTGCGTGGCTGATGGAGAATTCGAGGCTTGATGCTTTTGAGAGGTCGAGGACTGGCGAAACAATCCACGACTCTGATGGATGAGATGCATTGTTAACGTATGCGCTGGCCACATAACCATAGCGATCATCGGCTTTCCACACATAGGTCAGTGCTTCGTCCATGCTCTTGTTGTCGATGCTCCAGCCGTCTTGCGAGGTCTTGAAGTCGATGGTGTAGAGTGTGGTAAGCACCGTGTGGCCACTTGCGGTAGAGATAGTGACCGACTTGATCTGTGTGTTCTTCGACACTGCAAAGTCAATCGACTGTGCACTGCCGCTCCATTCCTTGCCCGAAAGCGTTCCTGTTGCAGTTGTTACATTGAAGTTTGTGCCTGCATCGAACTTGATGTAAGTGATTGGTGCGCCGCTCGAGGCGATGGTGAATTTACCTGAATAGATGCGCAGACGTGGTGACTTATCATAGATGCGTGTTGCTGTATTACCTTCTGCAGGATTTACGGTCATCGTGATATCGCCGCTTGTGATTGTTACGCTTTCGGTGATATCGCCGTCGGTAGAGCCTGTGCCAGATACACCAGCAAGATTAGGGAATAGTGTTGCGTAGTCGTTGTCGAAGTCGAATGTGACATCTTCGGCAAACATTGCTGCACTCAGCATGAGTGCCATGATTGAAAGTAGAAGTTTCTTCATAATCTTATTTACTATTTAACAATTTACCATTTACTATTTTATAGTTATTTGATTATTTATCGTTTGCTCATTTGCCTTATCGCGCGTGGCTCTAGCCCTTGGGGAGTTCTCGGAGGACTCGGAGTTCTCGGAGTTCTCGGAGCTCTCGGAGCTCTCATCCCCTGCGTGCCTCTCCCCCTTGGGGGAGTAAGGAGGGGGCCTGGAGGCTTTTTAATTCCCTGCTCTCTTCACCAGGAATATCT
>JAFUSD010000032.1 GCA_017480685.1 Bacteroidaceae bacterium | reverse complement strand
TCGTGGAAGTCGCCGTGGTTGCGGAAGCTGAAGAGGTAGAGTTTCAGACTTTTACTTTCCACCATGCGACGGTCGGGCATGTAGGAGATGCGTATCTCTGCAAAGTCGGGCTGTCCGGTTATGGGGCACAGCGATGTAAACTCGGGACAGATGAATTCCACCCAGTAGTCGTTGTCTTGATGGCGGTTCTCGAATGTCTCGAGCACTTCGGGGGCATAATCCATGCGGTATTCGGTCTTACGTCCCAGGGCTTTCAGTCCTTCGGTTTCTCTCATAAGTCTTTTATTTTGAATGCGTTGTATGATATTCCTTCATCGTAGACGTCTACACGTTCGTGGCGTTTCACAGCTTTGACCACACGCACAGTGACTGGCAGTGCAATGACTTCGTAGAGTGTCTTGGCTATCACCTGTGTGAGCATGAGTCCGATGAGTATGTCGACCGAAACAGCGGGTGCGCCGTCGAAGAGGAGCGGCAGGAGGTAGAATGCAAGTGGGAAGAAGATGATTGAGTCGGCAGTCTCGCCCACAAGGGTTGAGAGTATTGCTCGCCAAGCAAAACGGATGTTGATGTGTCGTTTGTCGCGTGCGGCCAGTTTCATCTTGCTCATCACCCATGCATTGAGGAATGAGCCGACGATGAATGCCAGAAGGCTTGCCACGACCACTTGCGGTACGAATCCGAACACTTTGCAGAATGCTGCGTTGGCTTCCATGTCGATTGGTGGCAGGATGCATGCGATGCCTCCCATGCCAGCGATGAAGAAGTTCATGATGAAGCCAGTCCAGATGATGAGACGTGCTTTGCGGTAGCCCCACACCTCGGCTATGCAGTCGTTGAGGATGTAGGAAATTGGGAAGATGAGGAATCCGCACGTGAGGTTGATTCCGTCGGTCACACGGAAGAGTTTGGTTTCGAGCAGGTTCGATGTAATGAGACACACACAGAACAGTATGCCCATGAGCATGAACCAGACTGAGACAGTGCGTTCTTGCGCTACTTCTCCCACCAACGAGTTGGCCTGCAACCCATTGGCCTTGATGTTTTCTTTCATTGATTTCTTGTTTTTTTAAGCGTGGTGTTCAAGCACACGCCCCAACCACGTGTATGGGTCGGGATGGTTAATAAATAGTGAATTTTGCGAGTGCAAAGGTACGAAATAATTGAGAATTAACAATTGATAATTGATTATTATTTGTGTTTTCAGACATGTATCGTATAAAATTCGTAACTTTGCATGCCGATTCGCGACAGAACAAATGACGAAAGACCATGCAACAAGCCCAAAAGAGATACACGGACAGTACTATTATGACAGAAATCGATGCCTCGCCGGAGCGCCACCGTGTGCGCTTGTGGAATGCCAACTATACTCGTGTCTGGATTTCCAGTTTCATGCTCTATTTCTCATTTATGTTGCTCATGCCTTTGTTTCCCCTCTACTTGCGCGATACATTTGGTGCCGACAAGGAGACAATAGGCTGGGTATTGAGCGGATACACGGTTTGTGCCATGATGGTGCGTCCGCTCAGCGGTTTCCTTGTCGATAGTTTCAAGCGCAAAATTGTGCTGATTGTGTGCTACACACTCGTTACGCTGTTCTTTGTGGGATATCTGGCAGCAGGCAGTCTGATGCTTTTCACCCTGCTACGCACATTGCATGGAGGTCCGTTTGGTGCCACTACCGTTGCAACTACCACCGTTGCAATAGATGTGCTCCACCCCACCCGACGCGCAGAGGGAATAGGCTATTTCGGACTTGCTAATAATTTTGCTACAGCGTTCAGTCCGATGATAGCAGTGTTGCTGCTGCGTACTTTCAGCAGCTACGACCTGCTCTTCTGGGTTTCGATTGTAAGTTCTACCATCGGGCTGATTGTTTCAATTGGAGTAAAGGTCGACGAACGTGCTCCCAACACATCGCACCACGTGCTCTCGCTCGATCGTTTCCTGCTTCTGCAAGCCTGGAAAGAATCGCTGTGCATGATTTGCTACTCACTATCCTATGGAATCCTCTCGACCTATCTTGCCATCTATGGCGAGGAAGAACTGGGCATAGAAGGTGGTACGGGCCTGTTCTTCATGTTGCTGGCAGGCGGTTTAGCACTATCGCGCATCACCGGAGCTCGTGGTTTGCGTCGCGGACAGGTTTACCGCAATGCCACCGAAGGAGTGCTTGTGTCTCTTGTAGGCTATCTCATGTTTGCTTCAATACATCATCCAATAGGCTTTTATGGTGCTGCACTTGTAATAGGTCTGGGCAACGGACACATGTACCCTGCATTTCAGAATATGTTTGTAGACATCGCACCAAACTCCAAACGTGGCACGGCCATGTCAACCCTGCTTACATCTTGGGACCTCGGTGTAGGGCTCGGTGTACTGCTGGGTGGCATAATTGCAGAAACACACGGCTATCATGCGGCATTCTGGGTTATGTGGATTATCAATCTTATCGGAGTGGCCGGCTATCTGTATATAGCCAGGCAGAAAACCATGGAGAAAGCAAAATGATGGCACTAGCTACGAGAGTAACACTCCGATTCACATAAACCTATTTGGGTAAATAATGCTGCTCCGCCCCGATAGGAAGCGTCTTGCCCCTACATATATGATTTGTTATCATAAGTGCACTTTCACACCTTTCGACTCGTTGTGTAAGCGGTCGAGCGCTGTTACGACAAATGAGTATCCGTGTAAATCTCCCTGCAATTGATATCGAGGTTCGGAAGTAATGGCCACAATGTGTGAAGCATCATCTGACGAGATGTCGACCTTCTCGCCTGGAGCAAACTGATACACGACGTATTGAATAGCGCGGTCAAGTTCTTTCTTAGCCTTCGGTTCGCTCCACGACAAATAGATCTTGCCCGAGCCATAGGTGCCGTCACCGCTTTTGAAATCGATTGACAGTTTACGTACCTTCTTCGGTGCCTTCGAGTCGATCCATGGCATGAGCGGCTGCAACGATGGATAACGGTGATATTGTTGCTGCAGTAGGGTGCGATAGTTTCCAGGATTGTTGACCACAGCAGCAGCATACCATTGGCAAGAACCTTGCACCCTGGGTTCACTCCTCTGTATGGCATATTTCAACGGCATCTGATGTGTTGCAGGATTCTGTGGGTCGGCCTCCTTAACAGTGCGTTCCACATCTTGTCCAATATAAAGCGGACGTTCGCCACAATAGTCGTTCCACCAGTCGCAAAGAATCTTATAATCGGCAGCCTTTGTGCCTACATTCCAGTATATCTGCGGAATGATATAATCTACCCATCCTCGATTCACCCACTCCACGATGTCGGCATAGAGGTCGTCGTAGTTCTGAAGTCCGCTGGTGGCACTACCCTCACGGCTGTTCACACCTTCAGGATTATTATGATATATGCCAAAAGGGGATATTCCGAACTTGACCCATGGACGCACTTTGCGCACGAGCGTATGTATGTCCTTGATGAGCAGGTTTACGTTGTCGCGTCGCCAATCGTCTATGTTGCTGAATCCGCGCGGGTCTTGACTGAAGTTCTGCTGGTCGGGGATGGTTTGACCGGCCACGGGGTAAGGATAGAAATAGTCGTCCATGTGTATTCCGTCGACATCATACCGGGTTATGATATCTTCGATAATCATGCATGTATAATCGCGGTTTGCGGCCAGAGCCGGATTGAAAATGAGCAGGTCGCCATAACGGAATACGCGGTCAGGAAAACGTGATGCAGCATGATTGACATCGAGCACTGTGGTTCCTGCCGTCTTGGCCCTGTAGGGATTGATCCATGCATGGCATTCCATGCCACGTTTGTGGCACTCTGATACCATCCATTCCAACGGGTCCCATCCGTCATCGGGAGCCTTGCCCTGCTGTCCCATGAGGTATCGGCTCCATGGTTCGTAGTGTGAACGATAGAGGGCATCGCCTTCAGCGCGCACCTGAAACAAAATGGCATTGATGCCTGCCGAACGCAGTACATCGAGCTGACCACTAAGCATCTGGCGCAACTCGGCAGGGCTCTTACCCAAATACTGACCATTGACACACTGAATCCATGCACCGCGAAACTCGCGTTTGGGGGCTTGCTGTGCATTTATACTTAATGAATAGATGAATAAATGAATGGTTGTGATGATGAAAAAACGTAGAATACTGTTCATTGTTTATGAGTTTTTGAGTTCTTCAGTCTATAGTTCTTTGAGTCTATTGGTCTTTGAGATCTTCAGTCTATAGTTCTTTGAGTTCTTGAGTCTTTTACAAGAATGGAGTAAGGGTGTTGCCAAACCATGACACGAATCGCTTCCACCGGCCCTTAGCCTTCCAATAGTCGAGATTCATCGGTACACAATTCTTCATGTCAGTCTCGAACATAGCAGTGAGTTGTGCCGTTATTGCAGGGTCGAAGATTACGGTGTTTACCTCGTAGTCGTATCGAAGACTACGGCTGTCGAGGTTTGAAGAACCCACGGTGCAGTATGCATCGTCTACCATCATGATTTTGGAATGATGGAACCCTCCTTGGAACATATATACCTTTGCACCCAGCTTCCACATCTGGAAGCCTACATAGTGGCTGGCATCGGGTGTTAGTGGTATATCGCTTTTCTCGCTCAGCATGATGCTGACTTCAACTCCACGGTCTATACATCGGCGTAAAGCGTCGCGCACAGTATGTGTCGGAACGAAATATGGGTTGATGAGCAACACACGGTGTCTTGCATTGTCGAGCATGCTGCAATATAGTTGTCTGATAGATTTGGCAGTCTCGCCTGGATGGCGGTCGACGATAGCTAAGCGCGATTGTCCGACACTGTTGTGTGCAGGAAAATACTTGCTGCCTACAAGCATCTCGCCTGTCTCGTCGGCCCACATGCGGCAGAAGATTTTATGCAGTTCGTTTACTGCTGGGCCCTCGATACGCATATGCATGTCGCGCCACGGCCCGATGCCTTCAAGCCCGTTGACATAGTAGTCGGCCACATTCATGCCGCCAGTATATGCCACCAAACCATCGATAACCACGATTTTGCGGTGGTCGCGTGGAAAAATATGGTTGACCCATGGGAAGCGAATTGGGTCGAACTTGACGAGATTGATGCCTAAAGCGGCTATTGAATCGTGCTGATGGCGCTTGATGGGTTGATTGTTTGAAGCATTTCCAAATGCATCATACATGGCTCGTACCTCTACACCCTCATTCACTTTCTGGGCAAGGAGGTCGAACAAGAGGCCGGCGATGGAGTCGTTGCGGAAGTTGAAATACTCGAGATGAACGAATTGTCTGGCACTGCGGATGGCTGCAAACATATCTTCAAACTTATCGTGCCCACTCATGAGCAGTTTCACCGAGTTGCCTTCTGTCACATCAATGCCCTTCAGCTGCAAGTAGTTCATCTCTTCTACATCGCTCTGCGCCATGGTGTGTGGTGCCGATACAAATAGTGCAAGGCCAGCGATGAGCAGTGATATTATGCGTTTTACTTTATTCAACATTTCATATACATTTATTGTTTACGATTCGCATGAATCCTCTTCATCTGATGGGTTCAGGGCAGGTTGCTCAGGCGCAGCAGTTCCAGGTCCAGCTTTGTTGTCCAGTCTTCGTCTTTCTCGACCAAAAGTCCGTGCATGCCAGCAGCTTCGCATCCACGTATGTTGCGAATGCTGTCGTCGAGGAATAGACACTCGTCGGGCCGCAGACATGCTTGTTCCATCATTTTCTCATAGATTGATGGTGCCGGCTTATAGTCGTGAAGTTGGAAACTATAGTACAACTCGTTGAGATAGTAGTTGAGCGGATGCCCGTCTCCACTGAATTCGGTACTCTCAGCCCACGATTGAATGAACGGATTGAGGTTGCTGAGCAAATACAGGTTGTAGCTCTGGCGCAGGCGCAGCAGGCTGTCGAGATTTTTCTGCGGCACTTCTTTGATGTATCCCATCCACGCCCATTGTGCTTGTTCAAACGAGAAGCACGGGTGTGGTTTGTTTGAAAAGCGTCCGCTCTTCTCTTTTGCCTGCAAGGCCAGCTGGCGGCAAAACTCGTGGGCACTGATTTCTCCTGTCTCAACTTCTCCGAATATGCCTGTCTGGCCAAAGATGTCGAGCTGACGACTGGCATCTGTAATGCCCAGCGATTCGAATCGTCTCACTGCCTCGGCTGGGTCGAGGTGTACGATTACACCCCCAAAGTCGAATATTATGTTCTTTACCATTGTATTTCTGTTTGTCCGTTTGAGCGTAAGTATTGGTTTGCAAGACTGAAGTGATGATTGCCGAAGAAGCCTCGGTGTGCCGACAGGGGCGACGGGTGTGCCGAGCGCAGTATCAAGTGGCGGCTACTGTCTATGAGGTAGCTTTTGCTCTGTGCATAACTGCCCCAAAGCATGAACACAAGGCCGTCGCGCTCTGCACTGAGGGTACGTATGACTGCATCGGTAAATTCTTCCCAACCATGTCGCTGGTGTGAACCTGCCATGTGTTCACGCACGGTGAGCGTGGCGTTGAGCAGCAACACACCTTGCTGTGCCCATCGGGTGAGGTTGCCGCTCGACGGCGGAGGGGTTCCGATATCGGATTGTATCTCTTTGAAGATGTTGACGAGCGATGGCGGAAACGGCACTCCGTCGTTCACCGAGAAGCACAACCCCTGTGCCTGACCGGGTTCATGATATGGGTCTTGACCTATCAGCACCACCTTTACATGGTCGAACGGACAGAGATTGAAGGCATTGAATATCAACTTGCCTGGCGGATAGACCGTCGATGTTGCATACTCCTGACGCACGAACGCGACAAGTTGCTCGAAGTATGGCTTGTCAAACTCGCTTTGCAGGTGTGCCTGCCACGATGGATGTATCTTTACTTGCATCGGTTCTTGGTTATACATGTATTTCTTCGTTCTGTTGACGATATCCTCTCATGGAGTTGACGATATCCTCTCATGGACTTGACGATATCCTCGCAGCTTGTTGACGATATCCTCGCAGGGCGTTGACGATATCCTCGCAGGGCGTTGACGATATCCTCGCAGGGCGTTGACGATCTCCTCGCAGGGCGTTGACGATATTGTCATGCGACGCCGGGGATACAATCTCACTTTTTTACCCGGCCGCCTGCCACCCAGTATTTCTTGTAGTATGCCGCTTCAAGATTGTCGACAACCACCCCACGCGAAGTGCTGGCATGCAGGAACAATCCGTTCTTCAGGTATATTCCTGTGTGGTTTATGTTTGAAGCATTCACCTTGTCGGCTATAGCAAAGAACAGGAGGTCGCCCTGCTGCAAATGGCTTTTCTTCACGCTCTTGCAATCGGCTTCATACTGTTGCCTGCTGTTACGGCTCAGCTGATGGTTGAATACCGCCTTATATATCGCCACATTCAAGCCCGAACAATCGATGCCGCCACGGCTGTTGCCTCCATACTGATATGGTGTGCCTATCCACGACGAGGCTTCGAGCATGAGCGGCCAGTTGTCGTGCAACTCTATATCGAATCCCAACGCATTTCCGGCACGTACCAACTCGCGAACATCGGTGCCATTATACATGAATTGCTTCGACGAATGACAAGAAGTAAGCAACACAGCAACGGCCAGCAACACCGGCAACAGATATGTGGAGCGACATCTCATTCGGTTGTGCCCACTGATTCGTGATGTACACTACCCTCGAAATAGTTTTCTATTTCGGCAATCATGTCGGTGTCCGACTTCTGATAATCCTTGATGATATGGCCATGTTCGAGCAACGCCACACGCGAGCAGATGTCGAGAGTGTGTGTCAGGTTGTGGCTCGACACGATGATTGTGGCCCCCGTCTGGCGGTTGTAGTCTTCAAGCATATACTTCATTGCAATCTGGCTCGAGGGGTCGAGGAAGTTGAACGGCTCGTCGAGTATGAGCAACGAAGGGCTGTGAAGCAACGCAGCCACGATGCCCACCTTCTGCTTGTTGCCAGCCGAAAGATTACGTATCAGCTTGTTTTGCCCCACAACCTCACCGCTCATAAAGTCGGTGTAACGATTCAGCACCGATTGCACCTCGTCGGCAGGCAGGCCGTTCACCTTGGCGATGAATGAGAAATACTCGTCGGGGGTTAGGTAGTCGATGAGGAATCCAGAGTCGATATATGCCCCCGTAAAGGCCTTCCAGTCTTCACACTTGGCAGTGTGATACCCCACCCCGTCGGCCACAAACGTAGCCGAGCCTGTAGTGGGTTGCAAGAGGTCGAGCATAAGGCGGAAGAGCGTGGTCTTTCCTGCACCGTTGTTGCCCACAAGACCCAACACATCGCCTGCATGGATATTGAAATTGTCTATATCGAGAGCCAGAGTTTCGCCGAAGCGCTTGCTAAGATGCTCGAGTTGAACGGAAACTTGACATGTTTTCATATCTGTGAATCATAAAATGTTTGTAAATCAATTTCAGCCATAACGGATTGCATACAGTGCCTATGATGCCAAGCACAAGCATCACAAGACCTGCCATATTGTTGCCCAACAACGACACCAGGGCATACATGAGCCCCATGGGAACAAACATGGAAGCAAACGACACCAGCATCTGAGCCTTCGTGTTAGACGAGCGCTGAGTCA
The DNA here is from genome assembly GCA_017480685.1 of Bacteroidaceae bacterium. Classification (GTDB taxonomy): domain Bacteria; phylum Bacteroidota; class Bacteroidia; order Bacteroidales; family Bacteroidaceae; genus Colivivens. Next base: position 11,001 of record JAFUSD010000032.1, on the reverse strand, counting down.
TCTTGCTCATGAGGTCGAGCGTAGTGTTGTTGTAGATTGCCATTATGAAGAGGAAGGGGAAAATGCAGCCGGGGGTGAACATGAGACATCCGAGCAGCTCAATCACAGAAAACTTGCCCGTCACGGCTGGTGTAATCATAATGAGTGCAGGCACAAGCATCATGACACAATGAAAATAGTATTTGGCCTTCAACAGCGCCAGCACCGACTCTTTACGACTCATGAGCCCGTCAATATAGTTGCCTTCAACACCCATGACATTGGTAAGCATGATAATGCCCAGCGCAGCAAAACAGTAGACACAGATGAACACATGCATGAAACCCGAATCGTAGGCAGGAGTGAATGCACACAAGAGGCTGAGCATCACAGTGCACGAAAGTCCAATAAGGTATTGCTTACGTATCACATTGTTGCGAATCACCGATTTAATCTCCAACTTCAAATACTCACCAATCACACCAAAACGGTTCAGATAGCTCATTTCGGTCGACTTCACTTTCTTCACCCGCTCCACCCTTGACAACTCACGATATATGTAATGCTTCTGGAACCAACGGTTGATGAAGAACATGGCAACAATAGCAGCAAGAACCGCAAGGAACGAAAGAGGATTCCAATCGATAAAACCACGCATGAAACGCATTGAGCCATCAAACAGCCATGAGCCAGTAATCATGCCAAACACCACAAGCGCAGCATAAGCAGCTATCGGCAAGATGATATAGAGCAGGTGTTGGTTTATAAGTGTACGCCAGAAGAGGTAGCCATAGCTGTTGAGCACAAACATGAGCCACACACCCAGCATGTAGCCCACAAAAGCCCAAATGCCGAAATAAGGCAACAACGCCACGCTCAGAATACCGAACGGAACAAAAAAGAATAGCCAGATGAGATTATAGACCTTCAATCCGATGCGCACAAGAAAGACATCCATGAGAAAGTTGACAGGCACGGGCATTAGTTTATATGGCTTCACTTCATGAGCCGGAGTTTCCTGCATGGCAAAACGCATGAAGAAGTCGAGAATCATGAAAAAGATGAAGCAGGAGTTAATGATATCGCATGTCTCGACACTCGCATCACTTAAAACAGAGCCAAACATACACCCGAAGAAGATGAGATAACAAGCCCAGAAAGCAGCCATGATATAGGTGAATACCTTCATGACACGGTTCTTGTCGAACATCGGATGACGCTTCTCGGCCAGACGCTGATTCTTGCTAATGAGCCTATACAGCAGATGTGCTTGTTGTAATTTCATGTGTATCAATATACGGCAGAAACGCTTGTTGTTGTTTTTCTTTGTATCAGCATATCATTCAACTCTACATCAGAGTTTTTGCTCTGCAAGATACTTCTCTACTTCCATTGCAGCCTTGCATCCCGAACCCGCAGCCACAATGGCCTGTCGGTAAAGAGGATCGGCTACATCGCCTGCAGCAAATACTCCCGGAACGTTGGTGCGCGGTGTTGCACCCTGAGTCAAGATGTATCCGTTTTCGTCAGTATCTATCCATGGCTTGAAGATTGATGAGTTTGGATTGTGACCAATAGCAAGGAAGAAACCGTCGATGGGCAAATCATAGCGGCGCTCGTCTGCCTCACCCTTACGGAAGACAAGATGTGCACCCTCAACGCCATCATCGCCATAGAGACCAACAGTATTGGTTTCAAATAATACTTCAATCTTTTCGTTCTGCATCACACGCTCTTGCATTATCTTCGATGCACGCAGGAAAGGCTTACGCACAATGAGGTAGACCTTCGATGCAAGTCCGGCCAGATAGCAAGCTTCGCCACATGCCGTATCGCCACCACCTACCACAGCCACCACTTTCTTGCGGTAGAAAAATCCGTCGCACGTAGCACATGCGCTGACACCCATACCCATATACTTCTTCTCGTCGTCGAGGCCGAGGAACTTAGCACTGGCTCCTGTGGCTATAATCACCGTGTCGGCTTCAACTTCGCTTCCATCCTCAAACCAGAAATGATAAGGTGCCTTGCTCAGGTCGCTCTTCACGCAAATATGCTCGCGCACCTCCACCCCGAACTTCTCTACTTGCTGACGCATGAGGTCCATAAGGTCTTGTCCCGACAATTCTTCGGGATGTCCAGGGAAGTTCTCTATCATATCGGTGATGGTGAGCTGTCCGCCAGGCTGAATGCCTTCGTAGACAACTGGACTCAAGTTTGCACGACTTGCATAAATGGCGGCTGTATACCCTGCAGGGCCTGAGCCGATGATGAGGCAACGTATGTGTTCCATGATTTGGTTGTAATATAATTATTGGTTGTAATATATTAGTTATATAATTATTAGTTGTAATATGTTGGTTATAAAATAATTAATATGAATAGCAGATGATTGGATGATATCGTAAGATACTATCTGAGGTCTACCACTTCCACCTTTGGATACTTCTGCTTGTTGAAGCGGAAGGTTGCATCGGGCTGTTTCGTTGTCTTTTTATATGATGTAACGCTTATTTCCACGTCGGCACGAGCAGTACCCATCATGACGTAGAGCGGTGTATAGTCGGTTTTCTTTATTCGCAAGATGGCTTTCTGTATAGATTCCTATTGTTGGTTGCAGTGAGTACAACCTCATAGTCGGTCAGAGTGCTGCCGCCAAATGCCACATCGTAGCCTTGTTTGTACATGTTGAGGAAACTATATGGATTGATGCGTGCCACCTGTGCAGCCGTGGGTTCGGTCACATTCACCTCCTCGTTGTCGTGTACGTAGGTCCACATTGTCTTTCCGTCAAACCATATTGTGTTGCCGCTGGTGGTTGTTCTGAACTTCTGGCCTTGCAGTATGATGGTTCCCTTATCGCGTCCGCCACCCGTACTGAGTTCGAACTCTGCGGTTATGCTCTGTGTTTTCTTAAACTCAGATGCGGCTCGGTCGAGCACCTGACGTGCTGTCTGGGCTTGCATACATACAGCCACGCACCACATGCTGAGTATCATGATTGTCTGTTTCATCTCTGTTTCTATATATTTATGCGTATGATAAATTATTTACGAGTCATTCTGTATTGGTTCAACGCTCTATCGGTAGCTGTTGATTATTTGAGCCAGTGTGTTCATGTCTTGCACAAGCACCTCGCGCGGCTTAGCTCCTATCTGTGCGCCCACTATTCCGGCCTTCTGCATCTGGTCCATTATCTTTCCTGCACGGTTGTATCCTATCGAGAAGTTGCGTTGAAGCATCGACGTACTTCCTTGCTGTGTGGAGACAATCAGCTGTGCACATTCTTCAAACATAGGGTCGAGTCGTCCCATAGGTTCTCCGTCGCCACCATCACCACCGTTGCCTCCGTCTGTATCGGGTTCGGGCAAGTATGCCGGATGTGAATAGCCTTGCTGTGTACTTATATATTTGCAGATGCGCGATACTTCGGGTGTATCTACAAATGCGCATTGCACACGTGTTGGGTCGCCGCCGTTGAGGTAGAGCATGTCGCCGCGGCCTATGAGTTGGTTGGCTCCTGGACGGTCGAGTATGACGCGCGAATCCATCATTGCCGATACTCGGAAGGCGATGCGTGCAGGGAAGTTGGCTTTTATAGTACCCGTCACTATCTGTGCTGTTGGTCTCTGTGTGGCAATTACCATGTGTATTCCTACTGCACGTGCGAGTTGTGCAATGCGGCATATGGGGAGTTCTATCTCCTTACCGGCTGTCATGATAAGGTCGCCAAACTCATCGATAATGACCACATAGTATGGCATGTAGTCATGGCCTTGCATGGGGTTGAGTTTGCGTGCCTTGAATGCTTCGTTGTATTCTTTTATGTTGCGCACTCCTGCTTGCTTGAGCAAATCGTAGCGTGTGTCCATGAGTTTGCACAGTGAATTGAGTGTTTTCACCACGCGCTGAACGTCGGTTATGATTGGTTCGTCTTCTTCTTCGAGTTTTGCAAGGAAGTGGTTCTCTATCGGCACGTAAATGCTGAACTCCACTTTCTTGGGGTCTACCATGACGAACTTCAGTTCCGACGGGTGTTTCTTGTAGATGAGCGAGGTGATGATGGCGTTCAGTCCCACCGATTTACCTTGACCCGTAGCACCAGCCACGAGCAAGTGGGGCGCCTTAGCGAGGTCGATCATGAATACTTCGTTTGTAATGGTCTTTCCAAGTGCACAGGGGAGTTCCATCTTCGACTCTTGATAGGTCTTCGAGTTGAGGATGCTCTCCATCGAAACGATGCACTTCTTCTTGTTTGGCACCTCGATACCGATGGTTCCCTTGCCTGGAATCGGGGCGATGATACGTATTCCCTCGGCTGCAAGACTCAAGGCGATATCGTCTTCGAGCGTACGAATCTTCGAGATACGCATACCCTCGGCTGGTGTGATTTCGTAGAGAGTGATGGTCGGACCTATCGTTGCCTTGATGCTGCTTATCTCGAACCCAAAGCTATGGAGCACCTGTATGATACGTTCCTTGTTGGCATTCTGCTCTTCCATGTCGATGCGCGGGTTCGAGTCTTCGCTTTTCTCAAGCAGCGAGAGAGTTGGATATCTGTAGAATTCGAGGTCCTTCTTGGGGTCGTAGGGGGTATTGATGTCGCCTCGGCGCATATCTGTACCGCTGGCCTTGGGTGTGGTTCGTGCCACAATGGCATCAAACCCTAAGGCAACATCATTGTCGGCCACTGCTTGTGCCTGTTCTGTATGTGGTACGGAAATCTCAATCGACGGCTCTGCATGCTCTGTAGTAGCAGCTGTTGATGCCTGGGATTGTGCAGCACCATCAACCATAAATGGCAGTTCTCCACCAGCTGCTGGATTGTCGGCAGTGTCGGTTCCTGCTGACTCATCACCGCCCACAGTGCCTAAATCTACAACTACTTGCTGATTCTGCTCCCCATTGTTTGATGAGTAGTCATAGTCGTTCGTATGTTGCCCGGCGTCATCCGTTTTTCTTTCTTTCTCATCCTCTTCTTCGTCCTCCTCTTCATCGGCGGCAGGGGCTGTATGCATCAGGTTCTTCAACGGATTTTGTATAGACTTTATGCGTTCGAGCCTTGTCATACTCCTCACCACTTCTATGGTCTTACTGCTCAAATATACTAACATGAATATGGCAACAAGCGCCAACACTCCGTATACGCCCGGCGTACCAATCAGCTGTTCAAGCAGCTTCACGGTTTGCATTCCGCTATATCCACCTATATAGTAAAAAGTGTCGCCCAGGCTCGGTATGTCTATAGTGAGCGCACTGAGCAGTAGGCTGAGCCAGGCAATGGTCAGTCCGGTCAGAATAAAAGTGCGTATGGCACGTATGCGGAACGAGCCAATAAGCTTCAGTCCCAACAAAATGAAGTATACTGGCACCAGATATGCAGCAAGGCCAAACCACTGGTTTATGAATGTGTAGGCAATGCGTGCACCCAACCCACCGCAAATGTTGCGTGCATGCAGGTTGTGTGAAGTCAGTTCCTGATAGTATTGACCGAAGTCGGAAATCTCTACCATGCTATAATCGGCCGCTCCGCAATACAGGAACGAACTGAACGCTATGAGCATGTATATAGACAAAAACACCAACACTATGCCAATCACAAACTTCGTTATAGCCATCTTCGACATGATGTCGGCATCGGTGCTCACTTTCTTCGCATTTCCACCCTTCTTCGATATATTTTTTGTTGCCATCGTTACAATCATAAATTTTTGAGGGTACAAATGTAAATAAAAAAATCCATACCACCTTAATTATTAAACAAAGATTAACGTTTTGCACCACAAAACACAAGTTTTCGTCCTTGAATGCAATAAATCGGGAACAAATCAGTTATAATAATTGTATGAACAAAAGAAAGAAAATAATACGTGCGCTGAGTGCTGTCATGGTTGCATCAAGCCTTGCAACCCTCTCGTGTATGAACGACGAAGAATTTCTGTCAGGACCGCAAAGCCCCATCACCTTTTCGGTCGATACAGTCAGCTTCGACACCATCTTCACCGGAATAGGCTCAGCCACCAAAGACTTCAAGGTATACAACCCCAACAGCAAGGGAGTTCGTCTCGCGTCAGTACGTCTTGGAAGCGGTGGAAGCAGCGGCTTCAGGCTCAACCTCGACGGACAATATGGTACGCAGTTCACTGACGTCGAGATCTATCATGGCGACAGTCTTTATTGCTTCGTCGAAGTGACAGTAGACCCCCATGACTCCGATTCTCCTATACTCCTAACGGACTCCCTGCTTTTTACCGTAGAACACGGCAATACATACAAGGTTATGCTGCAAGCATGGGGGCAAGACATAGTGGTGATGCGCAACATCGCCATAGAGACCGACACCACAATTGCCGGCACACGCCCCATAGTCATCATGGACAGCATCGTGGTGGCTCCCGATGCTACGCTCACCGTCGCTCAGGGCACCATGCTCTGCTTCCACAAAGGGGCGGAACTGGCTGTGCACGGGCGGATAATATGCAACGGAACCACCGAAAAGCCCATCATCATGCGTGGCGACCGCACCGACAAGTTGTTCCCCTACCTACCCTACGACCGCCTCGATGCTCAGTGGGGAGGTGTGACTCTGCATCCCGAAAGTTTCGGCAACATATTCTCTCACTGCAACATCCACAGCGGCTCATACGGTATCGTGGCATACGAATCGACTGGTGAAGACATGAAGTGCGAGATAACGAACTCCATCATCCACAACGTGGCGGGCTATGGGCTCTTCCTTCATGGTGCATGGGCCGACATCACCGGGTGTCAGATTACAAATGCTGGTGCCGGTTGCGTGACAGTCATCGGAGGCGAGACGCTCTTCACACATTGCACCATCGCTCAACTCTATCCATGGAATGCCGACCGAGGTCCTGCGCTCCTGTTCTCAAACGTGGCCGACAACACTGAATATCCGCTCCGCCAAATAGAATTCCGCAACTGCATCATTACCGGATATTCTAATGATGAGGTCTATGGAAGTCGCATGCAGGACAGCGATGCCGACTTCAACTACATGTTCCGCAATTGCTTGGTGAACACAAAGATTACTGAGGCCGACGAACCTTACTTCATCGATTGTAAGTTCGACGTCGAGGATAAGAAGAATAATACTAAAGACGAAGGACAAAAGACGAAAGACGAAAATCAGCCACATCTGCGCGAAGCTAACTTCCGACTTGTCGATACATATAGTTTCAACTACGATTTTGCACTCGATTCACTCTCGGTAGCACGACAGATGGGTAATGCAGCGTATGTATCGCCCGCAGCTCAATACGATTTGCGCGGCACACTGCGTCCCACCATCAATCCCGACGTGGGTTGCTATCAGAGTGTTGAATGAATATACGTGTGCCGACCTTTCACGTAGTACTGCCACAAGATGGAACGTGGCACGAGGTCGGGTACTCCACTCTCCTTGCGTTTACTTTGTATATGTAGGCGTTCATCCTGATACGATGGGCGCATGCTTTTGTATTGCCGGTAAGCTTCTCTCACTGCCTTCATATTGGCCACATCGCCCTTCAGCAGGAACTGTAGGGCTGCAAGCACATCGAGCCACATGCGCACGTTCAGCACGCGATGCAGGTCATGCTGCGGCAGATTCTTATAGAGCATGAGGCGGTTGTTACGGAAGTTGAGCATCGTCTTGCGCGGATTGCCTTGTGCCAGTGTAGCTCCTCCCAGGTGGTATGCGGTCGAATCGGTGACGCACACTATCTTCCATCCTTCGATGCGAAGGCGCCAGCAGAGGTCTATCTCCTCCATGTGGCAGAAGAACCGGCTGTCCAATCCGCCTGCCTGCCAGTATGCATCGGCTCTTATCATGAGTGCTGCACCGGTGGCCCAATGCAGTGGGGTGAGTGGATGGTCGGTGGTGGGTGTTTCGTCGTACTGCCCCGTGTCGGTCTCCACAGTTTGCAACACACGTCCGCGACAATAAGGATAGCCCCATCGGTCGATGAATCCACCAGCCGCGCCTGCATACTCAAACTCTTTCCCCTCGGGATATTTCAGCAGTTTGGGTTGGCATGCCGCCGTGTCGGCGTGGCTGTCGAGGTATTGCAACATGGGTTGCAGCCAGTCGGCTTGGCGTATCTCGACATCGCTGTTGAGCAACATATAGTACTGTGCTTCAACTTGCTTCAACGCACGATTATAGCCTTCGGCAAAGCCGTAGTTACGGTCGAGCCTGATGATTCTCACATCGGGAAACTCGCTTCGCAACATATTGACAGAGGCGTCGGTCGATGCATTGTCGGCCACGATGACCTCTACCCCGTCGCCTTGTGAGCAGCGGAGCACTGTGGGCAGGAAGCGACGCATCATGTCGCAGCCGTTCCAGTTGAGTATTACGATAGCAAGTCTGAGCATAGTGCGTCGTGGCTTTCGTTGTATTCTCTGAGTCTTACCTTCACTATCTGCCCTGCCATCGTGGTGGCTTGTTGGGGCAGCTCCACGCGGATGTAGTTTTCTGTGAACCCGACTACGGGTCGGTGTCGCAGCGAATGTTCGACCAGCACTGTGGCTTCGCTGCCGATGTGGTCGGTATAGAACTGCTGCAATCGTTGGTTGCTCAGGTCGATGAGTCGCTGTGTGCGTGCGTGACGGTCGGCAGCACTCACCACGTATGGTATCTCGAGTGCTTTGGTTCCTGGGCGTTCGGAGTATGTGAATACGTGGAGCTGAGTGATGTCTAGGCTTTCGATGAATTGGTATGCACTTTCGAAGCACTCGGGTGTCTCGCCTCGCGAACCTGCCATCACATCGACCCCTATAAATGCGTGTGGCATCACGTTCTTGATGCGTTCTATGCGCGAGCGGAAGAGCTGTGTGTCGTAGTGTCGGTGCATGAGTCGGAGCACCTCGTCGCTACCGCTTTGCAACGGAATGTGGAAATGTGGCATGAAAGCGCGAGAGCCGGCACAGAAGTCGATTATCTCGTCGGTCAGCAGGTCGGGCTCTATGCTCGATATGCGATAGCGATTGATGCCGTCCACCTTGTCGAGTTCTCGTATCAAGTCGATGAAGTGCTCGCCGGTGCTACGTCCGAAGTCGCCTATATTCACTCCCGTTATCACTATCTCGTGTCCGCCGCTGTCGGCCACCTGCCGTGCTTGCTCCACTATCGAGCTGATGCTTCCGTTACGGCTGCGACCACGTGCAATAGGTATGGTGCAATATGTGCAGTAGTTGTTGCATCCGTCTTGCACTTTGAGGAAGTAGCGTGTGCGGTCGCCTCGCGAACATGATGGGAAGAAGGTGGCATTGTGGTTGTCGGTATGGGTCGACGCATTTGGTTGGTGTTGCACCGTCTCCAGTATCTTGTCCACCAGTTCTTCGCGTTTTTTTGCTCCCACCACGATGCTCACTCCTTCTATTTCCTCTATTGCTTTGGCTGCCAGTTCGGCATAGCATCCGGTCACGGCCACGATGGCTCCCTGATTCTTGCGTACGGCTCGGTGTATCGCCTGCCTGCATTTTGCTTCTGCGGTTTGAGTCACGGCACATGTGTTGACCACACAAATGTCGGCAGCTTCGCCTGCACGTGCCTTTCGGGCTCCATGTTGGCAAAGCTGTTCTACGATTGTGGCCGTCTCGGCAAAGTTGAGTTTGCACCCCAAGGTGACTGCTGAGATGCTGCAGCCTTGAAGTGAATCGGCATTACAACTATTCATGCAGGATAGGTGAGTATGTATTGTGCCCATGTGGCATTGTCTTCAGACAACAGACAGCAGTATTGTATATCCATTTCGTCGTTGGGTTTCACCCCGAGTTCTCGCAAACGCATGCGTATGGTGTCAAACATTTGTTGGCACTCGTCGAATGTGAGCGGCGTGTTGCCCAGGGCTACGAGCATGGTGTGTGGCGGCATACTGGTGTTGAACGATAGCATATCGGCTTCAAACGGGTATTTCACAGTCAGGTCGAATGGTTTCCGACCTATAAAGCTATCGGCTGCGAACGTTATTTGTAGTGATTGCATCGGTGTTGCCATAGTAGAAAACGGGTAGATTATGTCTGTGTGTGATTCTACTTTTTCTTGATGTCTGACTCGGCCACATCGGTCATCTCACCTATGATGTAGAGTCTTGTGAGGTCGTCCTTGCAGTTGGTGTATATCTGTATGGCCTTGCGGAACTTGCCGGGCAGTTTGCCTTTGCTGTCGTATGTGACGCGTATTTCGCCTGTTCCGCCTGGGCTTATGTAGTCCTTGGGATAGTCGGCCACGGTGCATCCGCACGATGTTCCTACATAGTTGATCACCAATTTGGCCTTGCCTGTGTTGGTAAACTTGAAGACGCAAGAGTGGAGTGTCTGGTCTTGAGAGAACAGTCCGAAGTCGATAGTGGTCTTTTCGAATGTTATTTCAGGGTATTTCTTGGCTGGTTCGCCCTGACTGGGCTGTGTGTTGTTGCCACTGTCGGCAAGTGCGCTGCCGCCTGTTGCGTCGATTTCATGGTTTACGCCACGACTTATGTGTGCATTCAATGCAAATGGCAGGATGCACATCAGTGTGAGTACTGCTACTTTTACTTTTATGCTCTTCATCGTCTGTTTGTTTTAATTCAATTGCAAAGATACGAAAAAAATGAAGAATGAAGAATGAAGAATGACAATTATTTTAGCAAAAATGCAGAATCAGCCATTAGCCTCCCGCGTTTTGTACTACGGAAGCGGACTAATGGCTGATGTATGCGTGTGTTTTTTTACTTCACTTCGAAGTCGATGCTCTTGAGGTCGGCATCACGTGAAGATGTACCGTAGAGAATTTGATAGCGTCCCTTTCGAGTCGAGAGTTCGTCGATTGAGGGGTCGTAGTACTCGAATGCCTCGCCATCGAGCTGTATGGTTGCCTTCTGAGTTTCTCCAGCTGCAAGGAAGAGTTTTTGGAATCCGCGCAGCGACTTGATTGGAGCTTCAGGATAGTCGAGAGCCTTGACATATACCTGCACCACTTCTGTTCCTTCGCGTTTGCCGGTGTTGGTTACTGGCACGGTGAGTGTCACTGTTCCG
>JAFUSD010000031.1 GCA_017480685.1 Bacteroidaceae bacterium | reverse complement strand
TTTGCTGTCGGCAAGCTCTATTCGCGTCGCGGCACCGACATAACAGCTTCGTACAACATCAACGACATAGCGTTGGCCGATGTTGACGGCGACGGTGTGTCGGAGTTTATCATGAAGCGCAACTATGGCCCCGACGGCAGTTCGGTGGCCAACGATTCGGCCTACAACTGCATCGAGTGCTACAACATCAAGGGCCAGCGCCTGTGGTGGATCGACCTCGGGCCCAACATGGTGTCGGGCCCCGACGAGCAATATGATGCCGTGGGATACGACTGGGACGGCGACGGAAAAGCTGAAATCCTGATGCGCGGTGCCGACAACATGATCATACACCATGCCGACGGAAGCACGACCAACATTGGCGACATGAAGGTGAACACCCGCAACACGGTGCTGCAACAAGCCAACATGACGTATACCAACACGGGTGCAGAGTATCTGCTCTATCTCGAGGGTGCAACCGGCAAGCCCTACCCCATCGGCAGCGGCTCGACTCCGCTGTGGATGACCTATCCCCTGCCGCGCGGCGACGTGAACGACTGGGGCGACGGATATGGTCACCGTGCCACCAAGCACTACTTCGGAGCGCCCTTCCTCGACGGACGCCACCCCTTCATCTTCCTCGGCCGCGGATGCTACACCAAGCATCACATGAAGGCATTCTCGGTCAACCCCTCGACCCATAAACTCACACAATACTGGGAGTGGTCGTGCGCCAACGGATGGGGCGACCCGTGGTTTGGCAACGGCTACCACAACTTCGGCATCGCAGACGTCGACTGGGACGGCCGCGACGAGATTGTGTTCGGCTCGATGGTCATCGACGACAACGGTAAAGGCCTGTCGACCACTGGCCTCGGTCATGGCGACGCACAACACTGCAGCGACTTCGACCCCTACCGCCACGGCCAGGAGATATTTGCATGCAACGAGGACGAGCCCGCCATGAACTACCGCGACGCCACGACCTCGAAGATATACTACCGACTGGTATCGACCAGCGACGACGGTCGTGCCCTCTGCGGCAACTTCTCAAACGACTACCCGGGCGCTATGGGCCACTCAAGTCAGTCGGGCACCATATCGTGCGTAGCCGACAAGGTCATCAGCGGCGGCCCCACAGGATTCACCAACAACTTCCGAATCTACTGGGACGGCGACCTGCTCGAGGAAGGCCTCGACGGAGCCAGCAGCAGAGAGGGAGCAGCACGTGTGTTCAAGGCAAACGGTTCGGTGGTATTCACTGCCGACGGTACTGCCAACTGCAACTGGACGAAGAACACCCCGTCGGCCACGGGCGACATACTGGGCGACTGGCGCGAAGAAATCGTGGCACGCACAGCCGACAACCTCTACGTGCGCATCTACACCACCAACATAGCAACCAGATATCGCAACTACACACTGTGGCACGACCATCAGTATCGGCAGGGCATGGTGTGGGAGTCGGTCGGATACAACCAGCCGCCACATGCCAGCTACTTCCTCGGCGAACTCGAAGGCATCACCGTGGCTCCACCACCACTCACCATGACCGGACGCACCGAAGTGAAAGGCGGCGAGACGATATCGACCACCCACAACGGCCAGCACGTCATCGTGTGCGACTATGCAAATACCGACATCACTATCGGCGAAGGAGCACAACCATGGATTGTCACGTTCAACGTGCCATCGTGGGTGCAAGGCACCAACAGCAACATCACCGGCGGAGGTGCTAAAATCGACTACACATACTACACGTGCAACGTGAGCGGCGCGCCCCTCACCGGCGACATGCGGCTCATAAAGCAAGGCGACGGAATCCTGAGCATGGCCAAAGCAACACATACCTACACCGGCGAGACCAACGTGTGGGCAGGTACGCTGAAGTTCGACGGCACACTCGAGTCGTCGCCCCTGTGGCTCAACCGCTTCACCACCCTCATCACCGACGGCGGCCAATTCGGCGGAGGTATCACCATGGACTACGACGCCACCCTGCACCCTGGCGGAACCGACCACCAAGGCACACTGACCACCACCAGCCTCGTGATGAACATGGGTTCGCGCATCGTGTTCGACATCTACAGCCAAGACACCCAGGCCGACATGGTGAAAGCCACATCGCTCAAAATCGAACGCAAGACATGGGAGTACGGACCTAAGTACCTCACACCCGTGTTCGAGTTCAACATACATCCGCTCAGCGGCAGCAAAACCATGGAATCGGGCCGCTACCCCATCATGGAGGTAAAGACCATCACAGGCTCAATAGGCAACATCGTCATCGAAGGCGTATCGGGACAGAAAGCCACACTCGAACACACCGACGGAGTGCTCTACCTCGTAATCGAAGGTGTACGCAGTGCAGGCACCGTGGTATGGACAGGAGCCGAAAGCAGCAAGTGGGACTTTGCCCAAAGCATGAACTTCAAGGAAGCAACGAGCGATAAGGCCGAACTCTTCGTAGCCAACGACAAAGTACTGTTCGGCGATGATGCCCAGACATTCACCGTATCGCTGCAAAGCGAACTCGTGGCCGACTCTGTCATAGTCAACAGCACGAAGGACTACACATTTGGCGGCACCGGATTCCTGAGCGGTAAGACCAAACTCGTGAAGCAAGGCACAGGCACCCTCACCATCGAAAACGACAACACCTACACCGGCGGCACACGCATCAGCGGGGGAACGGTGAAGGTAGGCACCCTCAGCAACCAATACAAGGAAGCAGGCAACCTGGGCGCCGTGTCGACACTCAACACCCGCTTCATAATCGAAAACGGAGCCACGCTTGCCACCACGGCAGCCGTCGAGATGGGCAGCCCCATCCGCCTCATGACCGACGACGGAGGCGTAATCAACAACTCGGCCGACTTCGTGATGGACAAAGCATTCAGCGGCACCAAGCTCACCAAGCGCGGCAACGGATGGCTCAAGACCTACACAGAAGGCGGCAGCCTGGCTCGTATGGTGATTGCCGCCGGTACGGTCGAGAACAATGCGGGCAACGCAGCACAGACAGTCGAACTGCAAGGCGGTGCACTGAAAGACAACGTAGGCACCAGCAACACCATCTTCGTAGATAAAGGCAAGAAAGGCTCGTGGACCACAGCCAACCGTGCCACCTACACCAACACCCTGAGCGGTGAAGGCGAGGTGACCGTATATTGTGCAACCGAGAAAGGCAGCACATGGTATGCCACACGCACACCACTCCGACTCAAGCTCGCTTCGTTCGAAGGCACACTCCTGCCAAATGCCACATACACAGCCGACGGACGTTTCACCCTCGACACCTCAAGCGGAGGCGATAAGTTCACACTCAACATCCCCGAGGGCATCATCGTGCAGAACTCGGGCAAGACCCTACGCATAGGCAACCTCACCGGAAAAGGCACCCTGGGCGGCAGCTGCACGTTCGACAACAACTCGACAGCAGGCACCAACACATGGCAGGTGGGCAACGACAACGACTTCACCTTCGAGGGCATCGTGACATCAAAAGATGCATTCACCAAGATGGGTAGCGGCAAGATGAGCGTCAAGGGAGCGTGGACAATGAGCGGAGCAGTCAACCTCTCGGCAGGTACAACCTACGTATCAAGCAGCGCATCGCTCGGAACAGGTACACTCACCGTTGCATCAGGAGCCTTGCTCATCGGCACAGGGGCACTCACCAACTCATCATGCACCGTCAACGGAACCATCCAGGTAGGCATGATTGCCACCTCGATAAGCGGCACCATCGACATGAACGGCAACAACGTGACTATCGGCACTAACGGAATTTACCGCATCGGTGCCCGCCGCTGCGCCACCGCAACAAACACCGGATGTGCATCACTCAGCAACATCGGACGCATGACCATCAACGGCACCATCGAAGTGTTCACGACCAACAGCAGCAGCCTCAACCCAGGCGACTCAATCAGAGTGTTCAGCGCCACATCGTTTGCAGGCTCGCCTAAGTTCAGTCTGCCACTACACTACACATGGGACACCAGCCGCATCAGCGAAGGGTTGCTCTTCATCACCGGATATGGAATCGACATCAATGGCGATGAGATGGTCGACACGCAAGACATCCTCAGCATCTACGAATACATGCAGACGGTGGGCAGCACCGGCGGGCTCGATGTGCCACAAGACGTAAACCACGACGGAGTGGTCGATACGCAAGATGTATTGATGCTATATGAATATATGGCGGGGAACTAAAAGGGGAAACCCCTCTCTTATCTCCCAAACCCCTCTCTTATTCCCTCCGTCGCTTCGCTCCCCAATTGCTACGATTCCGCAATTGCCCCAAGGGGAGAAGATGCCATCCGGAAGGAAATAGACAAATAATTAAATCGAAAATAAATAGTAAATAGTAAATCGTCAAATAGTAAATAATAAATAATAAATAGTCAATCATTAAATCGTAAAAATGAGATTATGAAACCAACACTATTCCTACTTGCTGCAGGTATGGGTAGCTGATACGGCGGCCTGAAGCAGCTCGACGGTCTTGGCCCCAACGGCGAGACCATCATGGACTACAGTATCTTCGATGCCATCCGTGCAGGATTCGGCAAAATCGTGTGGGTCATCCGTCGCGACTTCGAAGAGCAGTTCCGCACACAAATCCTCTCAAAGTATGAAGGCAAGGTGGCTTGCGAACTCTGCTTCCAGGCTCTCGACTCACTGCCCGAAGGCTTCCACTGTCCTGAAGGCCGAGTAAAGCCGTGGGGTACGAACCACGCAGTACTTATGGGCAAGGATGTAATCAAGGAACCCTTCTGCGTCATCAACTGCGACGACTTCTATGGCCGCGATGCATTTGCACAGATCGGTCGCTATCTCGCCAACCTGCCCGAAGGAGCCAAAAACCAATATGCCATGGTGGGCTTCCGTGTGTGCAACACACTGAGCGAAAACGGAACCGTGGCTCGTGGTGTATGTGCCACGAACGACAAGCACCACCTCACCGACGTGGTGGAGCGCACCGAAATCATGCGTGTCGATGGTAAGATATGCTACAAGGATGGTGAACAATGGATTGAGATACCCGAAAACTCACCAGTGTCGATGAACATGTGGGGCTTCACCCCCGACTACTTCGAGTATTCCGAGGCATATTTCAAGGAGTTCCTCTCAGACCCGAAGAACATGGAGAACCTCAAAGCCGAATTCTTCATTCCGCTCATGGTCAACAAGCTCATCAACGACGGCACCGCAACCGTAGAAGTGCTCGACACCACCAGCAAGTGGTTTGGTGTGACCTATGCAGCCGACCGTCCCGACACCGTGGCTCGCATCAAAGCACTCATCGATGCAGGCGAATATCCAGAGAAGCTGTTCTGATGCGACTGACATTCGCTTTGATATTATCTCTACTGGTAGGACATGTGGTGGCACAACCTGTCACCATCATGTCCTATAATTGTGAAAACCTGTTCGACACCATCCACGACAGCACATTCGACGACTTTGAGTTCCTGCCTACCGGCACACATCACTGGAGTCGGTGGCGCATGTATCAGAAGTTGCGCGGCATCAATCAGGTCATCATGGCAGCCGACACCCTGCGCCCTGTCGACATCGTATGCCTCGAAGAAGTGGAGAACGACACAGTGCTCACCTACCTCACTCGCCGCACCGCCCTCAACTCCATAGCCTACAACTACATCATGACCCACTCGGCCGACAAGCGTGGTGTCGATGTAGCCATCATCTACTCGCCCTTTACCACCCGCCTACTGCATCATCACCCCATCCGTGCCGTCACGTCACAACCCACTCGCGATATTCTCTATGCCTCGTTTCTGGTTCACGGACACGACACACTCGACATCTATGCCCTGCACCTGCCTTCGCGCCTTGGTGGTCGTGAAGCCATGCGCAACCGTACGTCAGTCTTGAATGCGGTGCTACTTTCGGTCGACTCGCTTCGCCATGTGCGCCATACGCCCAACATCGTCATCATGGGCGACTTCAACGACCGTCCACGCTCCCGTCTCATACGCCGCAACTTCGATTCGTTCATCAACCTGGCCGACATGAAACAAAAGACCGCCCCACACTATACAGTGAGAGGCGGGCATCAGTCAAAAAGCGGTAACCTGGTGGGTGGTACATACAAGTATCAAGGAGCATGGGACTGCATCGACCAAATCATCATCTCACAACCGCTCTTACCCCTGCTCCGTTCGGCAGAAATCATCGCACCACCCTTCTTGCTCGAGCCCGATGAGCGCTACGGCGGTGTGAAACCACGTCGCACCTTCATCGGCTATTCCTACAACGGCGGCATGAGCGACCATCTGCCAGTGATGGTGCGGTTCGACATCACTCGCTGACGTCTTCTAACACATCGGTTGCATCCACGCGTTTCTTCACATTAGCTTGCATCACGCTATACACTTGTAGCACATCCTGCGTGTCCACACTTCCGTCGTGGTTCACATCGAAGGTCGATTTATCGCCTACCGCATCCTGCATATAGCCATAAATGGCAAGCACATCCTGCGTATCTATGCTACCATCGCGGTTCACGTCGGCAGGGTCGGAACGTCCTACAACCAGCAAGCTGCAATCGCCCTCATTGGCCAACACTCCGTATGCCAGTGCGTAGATGTATGTACCCTCGGGCTTTATGGCAAACATGCGTGTGGCATCGTCGGTCATCACATCGGGCACGATCGGTTTCCCGTCGGCATCATAGAAGTCTACCGTGAGTTCCTTGCCACTCACTTGCAGGCGTATCGAGTCGCCCTCCTCAGCTTCGAGTCGGTAGCCCTGAGCCTCGCCGCCCTACATCGCCGGCAGCAAGTAAGTCTGACCCACATCGGCAGTCAGTATGTGTGGATCTACGCTCAGAGTCACATCCTTGATGGTGTCCACCACTGCCACCGAGGCCACACCGCCAGCATTGAACACCTGAGTGCCCAACGTGATGTCGGCACCGGTATGTATGAGTCCCGTTGCAACATCGAAGGTGTAATCCTGCCTTATCTCCTGTGGGCGCAAGCTGTCGATATCTATCGTAAGGTCGGCATCGAGCGTGGTTTGCGGGTCGATAGAGGTATCGGTGCGTAGGCCGTCGTTCAGCCAGTAGCCGTATGCAGCCAGCATCGGTTGCTCCTCATCGCTGACCATAAACACCTTCTTATATACGCCACATACCTGTCCTGCATCGTCGATGCTGCGACAGTTGAAGGTATGCATTCCTCGTTTCAGTCCTTCGACATCGAGGTCCAGGCTCATTGCATCGTCATCAGTTGCTTCCACCTTCACTCGATTGTCGAAGTTGCTGTCTATCCAGTATTCGTAGCATGCAATAGCATTCTCCGTGCCGTCGTTGCTGTCGGTCACCATGAAATACTTCATCAGCACACCGCTGGCTTTTGTCAGCTTGTCGATGGTGCGCATTGATATGCAGTGAAGCCCCACATCAAGACTTGTGATATCGAGGTCGAGGCTTACGGTTCCACCATCGCCCACACTGCCGCTCACGCGATTCTCGAAATCGCGGTCCAGCCAGTATTCGTAGGTCGTCAGGCCGTTGTCGCCGCCTTCCACCTCGGGCAGCACCATGAAATACTTCATCAGCACCCCACCGGTTTTGGCCAACTTGTCGTTCACGCGCATTGATATGCAGTGAAGCCCCACATCAAGACTTGTGATATCGAGGTCGAGGCTTACGGTTCCATCATCGCCCACACTGCCGCTCACGCGATTCTCGAAATCGCGGTCCAGCCAGTATTCGTAGGTCGTCAGGCCGTTGTCGCCGCCCTCCACCTCGGGCAGCACCATGAAATACTTCATCAGCACCGCGCTCATTATACCATTGCTGTCTGCCACACGTATGGAAAGGCTGTGTAACCCCACGTCGAGTGGTGCAAGGTCAATCTCCGCACTCAACGTTCCGTCTGTAACCGGAACCGAAGTGCGGTTGTCGAATTGGCGGTCTATCCAGTACTCACACACCGTGACAGCATTCTGAGCCATCACGTCTAAGCAACAGAGTGCCAGCCATGCCAATATGAAAATACATCTGTTCATAGTTGTAGTGGCTGTTGGTGAGTTACTCCAGTGGGCGTGCCTCTGCCTTGATGTTCACTTTCAGTTTTCCTGGCACACTCTTGGCATCGACCGATGTGCTCACAATGCGTGGCAGTGTGGGTATTGGGTTCCAAGGGAAGTCGCCGCCTGTCAGTCCACACGGTGTACCGTCAGTGCCTACATATTTCTCTGGTTCTGCCAGTTCCCATGTGCGCGGATTGCCATCGGTATCGGTGTAGTTTAGGTTGTCTTGCCCATCAGCAAAGAAAGCATTCCATTTGCCGCCCCACACACCTTCGTAGTAGTTGTCGGCATACACATTATTCTGGTTACATTCGATACAACCCTGCCATCCCACATTGTTATAGCAAGTGGACCCAGCCCCAATCGAGCCCGAACGGAATCCGCCACCATAGTAGTTGCTGCTGAAGATGCAGTTCTTGTATAGCGCTGCACTATGTATACAGTCGCCATGTGTCAGCACACTGTTGGCCACCATCAGCTGGCTGCCAGCAGCAAAGTTGTTGAAAACCTGGAGGTAGCAGTTCGACACCACAAAGCTGTCGCCCACACGACCTTCGCCACCAATTCCATTGGTGATATAACTTTGGCGAATGATGGTGTTGTGGCTCGGTGCCTGCTGCAAGAAATTATCCATACGGCATTTCACTATCTCGGTATCGTTTATTGTATTCGATCCCATCAGATAGATATTCCCTACCACATATACACCCTCAATGTGAACATCTTCGGGAGTATAGCCGTCTTTGTCCTGAATCCTCATATGACCCATTATGCGAGTTTCGCTCACACCGCTTGTCTTGTCGGGTTGGAAACCGGCTCCGTACACCTTGATACTCTTGTTTATATACTCCTGGGTTGAGAATGAGCCAGGGCTGAGTACAATAGTGCAACCCGTCTGCTTTGCTGCTGCATACGCATTGCGGAACGAATCGTAGCCGTAGAACACCTTGGTTGTATCACCGTCGATGAGTGTGGCGCTCACACCATCCGACAACTGCGCACTGACCGACACAGCGCCTGCCAATGCAAAAAGTAATAAGAATAGTTTCTTCATCTTGTTTTAGTTTATAGGTTTATAATTCAACTTTCGTAATATTCATACACCAAACAGACACAACAACACTTCAGCCCTGCCTTGCAAAGATACACATTTTTACATTACACTGCCTTCATTATCATCATTTTTTTTAAATATTTCACATAATTCAACGTCGAGCATCTATTTTTTATCTAATTTCACCACAAAACAGGCCACTCAAAACATAAGCACAGACACGCAACACACATGCCAACCACCATCACTTAGTCAAGAAAAAAACGTCCACTCGCAAATAAAACTCCGTTTTCATGTCCAACCAAAACAAACTTTCACTAACTTTGCAGACAAAATGGGGATTTTTACATTATGACAGATTTTGCAGCCATAGATTTCGAGACAGCCAACCACTCCAGTTCATCTGTCTGCTCGGTCGGAATCGTCGTCGTGCGCGATGGCGAGATAGTCGATACATTCTATTCACTCATCCAGCCTGAACCCAACTACTACAACTATTGGAACACCCGCGTACACGGACTATGCTGCTCCGATACCGACGATGCCCCCCTCTTCCCCGACGTGTGGGCACGTGTCGAGCCCCTCATCGACGGCCTGCCCCTCGTGGCACACAACTCCCCGTTCGACGAAGGATGCCTCCGCGCCGCCTTCCGCGTATATCGCATGGACTACCCCGACTACCCCTTCCTCGACACCCTACGGGCCTCGCGCCGCAAGCTGCCCCATCTGCCCAACCACCAACTCCACACCGTAGCCTCCGCCTGTGGCTACCAACTCACCAACCACCATCACGCTCTCGCCGACGCAGAAGCCTGCGCCTGGATAGCATGCAAACTGCTGTAACGGAAGCTATCTTCCCCCCCACGCAAATCGCAAAACATATGACTGAAAACAGGAGTAGTCTTCATCATAACGCTAATGTCCGATCTGGGGATAATATTGTTATTCTGCGGGAGTAAGATGAAATGCTTTATATGAGTTTAGGCTCGACCTCATGCAGAGGCAGAACCGATATATAATGCCAACATAGAGAGGAGGACAAGGAGGAGGTCGACAGCCTTGCTGCGCAGGTTGTGCTCTTTGAAAAGGAATGCGCCGACAATGAAGGAGACTATCACGCTGGCACGGCGCACCATGCTGATCACACTTATCAGGGCATCGGGTTGTGTGAGTGCATAGAAATACACAAAATCGGCGGATGATAGGAAGATGGAGATGAATACCACCCACTTAAGCACCCGCGATGATACGGCAAGCCCCTCCCCACGCTTCACAATCAAAATAAAAATCAAAAGCATGATGCACTGATAGATATTGAACCACGACTGGACAGCCATCTTGTCGAGGCCTACGCCTGTGGGCGACATGAGGTAGCGGTCGTAGAGTCCGCTCACGGCACCAAACACATTGGAGAGGACGACGAGCATAATCCAGCGATTATGACGGAAGTCGATACCTTCGCGACGGCTGCTGCGACTCATGTAGTAGAACGAAAAGATGGCTATCAGCACACCTACCCACTGCCACAGGTTGAGGTGTTCGCCCAGGAAGGTGAGTGCACCGATGAGCACCATGACTGGCCGTGTGGCATTGATAGGGCCAACGATGGTGATTGGCAGATGTTTCATGCCATAATATCCGCAAACCCACGAACTCAGGACAATAACCGACTTGACAATGATGTAAAGATGCTGGTGGATGCCGTAGCTCTGGGTGTAGAATAGCGAGGTATCGGCAATAAGTCCATAGCGCGAACCGAGAATGAACGGAATGAAGAGTATGCTGGATACGAGTGTACTATAGAAGAGGACAGAAACGACCGACCCCGTCAGTAGTGCTTTCTTCTTCGACACGTCGTAAAGCCCGAGGAAGAAGGCCGATATTAATGCTAAAAACAACCACATTTACTATTTACCATTTATTTCTATTGGTTCATTTACTATTTAGTCATTTCCTTTCGGCCTGTCACAGATCCTCTCCAGCCTCACTCCTTCGTCGGAGTCTGTCGGGATGACAAGGGGCGGAGTTCCCCTCCCCATAAAGGGGGAGGGCTAGGGAGAGGGTCTTTCCCTTCCGGATGGAGTTCCCTCCACATAAGGGGGGAGGGCTAGGGAGAGGGTCTTTTCCCCTCCTTGGGAGGGGTAAGGGGAGGTGTTACCACATTTACCATATCAACACCTTCCAACTCATGTTTACGACCCATCGGCTGCGAAACCAGTGGGAGAAAGTGTGGTTGTAGTCGCACGACACCCCCATCACGTAACGCTCGTGTTGCATGTAGTCGATGGAAAGTCCGGCACCCACTTCGGGACGCACCTGTGCATCTGTCAGCGAGGGCATCTGCTCCATATATCGGCCACCTGCATAGCATCGCATAGAGAAGCGCACCGAGGGGTCGATCAGGAACGAACGCTTCGCTCCAAGGTCGAGATGATAGATATTGAGTTCGTCCATGGTGGTCGACTCGTCGACAGAGTAGTAGGTATTGGCCATGCGGAACATAGCCTCGACTGCCCATCGCGAATCGACAAACTCGCTCCACTCCACTCCCGCAGTAAACATACTGCTACTCTTCACCTTCTGCTCACTACCCCACTCCGTACCTGCAACAAGTGTGATGCCCGATGGCCGAGTGTTGTAGATGACGGTGCGGTTGAAGTCGTCGATGGTGAGGCGCGGACGGTGGCATGTATTGCCACGCAACAAGCGGTCGGCAAGGAAGTATGCAAAGTTTGTAGACACCATACCGATGCCGGCACCCATATAGAGGTCGCTCACCCAGTGGGCATGATGGTGCAAACGCAGATATTCGGTGGCAGTTGCAGTGGCATATCCACCCACACTGACCCATGGACTGAGGTGTCCGTACTCGCGATGCAGGATGGTGGCGCTGGCAAACGCCATGGCAGCATGACGCGATGGCATGCTGTGGTTGTCTGCTCCGTTGGGGCGTATCACATCGGTCGAGGACTTCAATACCGACGTAATGCCATAAGTGAGGCCGAGAGCCAATGAGTTGGAAAGCACCATGCGCGGCATCTTACTACGCGACTCCACACCTGCCACACGCAATCCCCACGTGGCTGCAAGCGGCGAGAGAGCCAACGCATAGTCGGCAACATCGGCCGAGCTCGATGCCTCGGGGAGTTGCAAACCTCGCATACGGCGGTCGCGACTGGTGGAGAGGGCTCCACGGACGAGCAGGCTCAGTCCATCGGTATCGAACCGACGTTCGCGACGCATCATCTGTTCTTCGTACTCGCCAATCACATCGCGCACTTTCTGCACACGCTCGGCAGCATCCATCATGCGAGTGAGCGAATCCATATAAGCCGAATCGAGTGGCTCGTAGTATACATCCGTATACTGAGCATGAGCCGTGAAGGGCACAAGGCAAAGTATTGCCAGCGGAATGGCACGCCGCAACAGCGGTTGCCAGCGGAAAGTGAGATAAAATGTTCGTACCAGAAGATGTATGAAATAGCCGATATAGACAGCCTGCACACCGAAGGATGACTGGAAACAGACGTAGCCAAGCACGAATCCCAACGCTGCATAAATCATACAGTTGCGAACCTGACGGCCGGCCGTGGCTCCGATATATATGCCATCCCACATGAATGCAGCGCAGCTGATGAGCGGCATCAATGTAAGCCAAAAAAGGAAAGGACGCGAGCCGAGGATGACCGACTCGTCGGACGTCATGAGGCGAACCACTCCTTCACCTCCCAAGAAGTAGACAATGGTGAAGACGATGCCCACCCCGAGACACCAAAGGAAGAGGCAACGCACCGCCGTGGATGTCTGCCTGCGGTTTTGTTCGCCAATGAAACGTCCCACGAGTGCCTCGCCTGCATAAGCAAAGCCGTCGACCAGATAACTGAATACCATAAAAAGTTTCATCATAATTGCCCCCACGGCCAGCGCTTCGTCGCCATACTTCGAGGTGAGTGCCGTGAACCCCACATACACGACCATAAAGCCGAGCGAACGCAAGATGAGGTTGCCGTTGAGCGAAAGCAAATGACGCAACTTAGACCACACCATGCTGCCCTTCACACTGAGTCCGACAAAGAAACTGCGATACTTTAAGAGTAGAAGGATGACGGCAGTGATAAGACCTGTGTATTGTGCGATGAGCGTTCCCCATGCCACGCCGATTGCCCCCAATGGGGTGCATACAGCCATGAGGTAGCTGGCAATCATATTCACCACATTCACAAGGATATCGCACACCATAGGGCTGACGGTGTCCTGCGCTCCGATAAACCATCCCTTGAACACCATGAGCGTGAGAGTGGCAGGTGCTGCCCAGATGCGTATGTTGAAGTATTGACGGGCAAAGAGTTCGACCTCGGGCGAAGAAGGCATGCACCACATGACGAGGTCGACAAACAACCACCCTACGAGCCATACAAGCAAAGCACCACATAAAGCAATCGACATATTCTCGGTGAAAATGTCGGTCATGGCGTGGTGGTCGCGTCGTCCAAAAGCCTGTGCCGTCATGCCACCTGTTCCCACCCGCAGGAAACCGAAGTTCCAGTAGAGCAAGTCGAAGAGCATTGCTCCAACAGCAATACCTCCGATGGCTGATGCATCGGAGATATGACCAGCTATGGCTACATCAACAATGCCTACCAACGGCACCGTGATGTTAGCAAGTATGCTTGGAATGGCAAGACGAAGGATTGAACGATGCATTACTTCACAATACCTTTCTCAAGATATTCGGCGAGGTTGGTACGTACCTTCATGGCAGCACCTTCGGCTGCTACTTTGGCCATATCGCTATCGACCATTATCTTGACAAGTTGCTCGAACGATGTCTTCGACGGATTCCATCCCAACACCGTCTTTGCCTTGGTGGGGTCGCCCCAGAGGTTGACCACATCGGTAGGACGGTAGAAGTCGGGAGAGACACGCACCACGATATCGCCCACCGACAACTGACAATTGAGAGTAACAAGGCTTGTGTCGATACTTTTCACGACACCTACCTCGTCGAGACCTTCGCCTCGGAACTCGAGTTCGATGCCTGCATGACGGAATGCGTAGTAGGCGAACTCGCGCACGCTGTGTTGTACTCCGGTGGCAATCACGAAGTCATCGGGTTGGTCGTTCTGAAGTATCATCCACATACATTCCACATAGTCCTTGGCATATCCCCAATCGCGCAACGACGACATATTGCCGAGGTAGAGGCAGTCTTGCTGGCCTTGTGCGATGCGTGCAGCCGCCAGTGTTATCTTGCGGGTGACGAATGTCTCGCCACGGCGTTCGCTCTCGTGGTTGAACAAGATGCCCGAGCAGCAATACATGCCGTATGCCTCGCGATATTCCTTCACAATCCAAAAGCCGTAGAGCTTTGCCACAGCGTATGGACTATATGGGTGGAATGGTGTCTGCTCGTTCTGCGGCACTTCTTCCACCTTACCATAGAGTTCGGATGTGCTGGCTTGATATATGCGGCAAGTTTTCTCAAGTCCGCATGCACGTACGGCTTCAAGCACACGCAACACTCCCGTTGCATCGACATTTGCGGTATATTCGGGCGAGTCGAAACTGACTTGCACGTGGCTTTGTGCTGCCAGATTATATATTTCGTCGGGGCGTACCATGCCCACAACCTTGACGAGCGACATGGAGTCGCCCATATCGGCATAGTGAAGGTGGAAATGAGGTTTACCCTCGAGGTGTGCTATACGTTCGCGGAAATCTACACTGCTACGGCGTATGATGCCATGTACTTCATAGCCTTTTTCGAGCAGGAACTCCGACAGATAGCTACCATCCTGGCCAGTCACGCCAGTTATCAACGCTATTTTCATAAGTTATAGTCAAATACGAATGGTGATTCAAAGTCAGCTAATACAGGGTGTTTAGTGTCTTTCTCTGAAAGTATTGCCTTGTCGGTCGGTATCTGCCAATCGATGCCGAGGCTTTGGTCGAGTATTGAGATGCCGCCATCGGCCTGCGGTGCGTAGTAGTTGTCGCACTTGTACTGGAAGACAGCGATGTCGGTCAGCACGGCAAAACCATGAGCAAAGCCATGTGTGATGAGGAACTGGCGGTGGTTGTCCTCGGTGAGTTCAACTGCAAGGTGCTGTCCGTAGGTGGGTGAACCTTTGCGTATGTCGACAGCCACGTCGAGCACACGACCTTTCACACAGCGCACGAGCTTAGCCTGGGTGAACGGCGGACGCTGGAAGTGTAGGCCGCGCATCACTCCAAACGACGACATCGACTCGTTGTCCTGCACGAACTGTATGGTATGACCCAGCAGTTTGCTGATTTGAGTGTCGAAGTCGCGCTGTGAGAAACTCTCGAAGAAATAGCCGCGAGCGTCGGCAAAGAGCCGCGGTTCGATGATAAACAGACGTTGTTTGGTGGTTGGTGTGATAGTCATATAGAATTCATGAATAATGTATAATGAATAATGAATAGCGGATGCTTGCTGCCTGAACCCGATTCAACGAAGTGGGAGGCATGGAAGGCAGTCCTTCATTTATCGTTGTAAGTTCGCGATGCAATGCTTAAGGCTGTCGGTCCAGTATGGCACACTGATGCCGAAGGTCTGCTTCACCTTTGTCTTGTCGAGGACGGAGAATGCAGGACGTTTCACCGGCGATGGGAACTCGTCGGAATGGCATGGCTGGATGTCGCAAGCGGTGTTGCCTGCATATTCGGCTATCATCTTCGTGAAGTCGTACCATGAGCATACACCTTCGTTGCTGTAGTGGTAAACTCCGCACTTGGTGTAATTGACCATTGAAGGTTGACTGTTGACAACTTCTGTCTTATAATCGTCGAGGATGACAGCTATCGCCTTAGCGAGGTCGAGGGCATAGGTGGGAGTACCTACCTGGTCGAACACTACCTTGAGCTGCGGTTTGGTGGCGGTGAGACTCATCATGGTCTTGCAGAAGTTCTTGCCGAACTCGCTGTAGAGCCATGCAGTGCGCAGTATGACATGATTGCATCCGGTGGCTATGATGCGTTGCTCGCCGTGCAGTTTTGTCATACCATACACACCTGTAGGTGTTCCTTGCTGGTCTTCGCGACATGGGGTGTTGTAGGGTTCCTTGCCAAACACGTAGTCGGTGGATATCTGTATGAGCAATCCGCCAACTTCCTTCATGGCGATGGCAAGGTTCTCGGGTGCCACGGCATTGAGTTTTTCGGCAAGCGGTTCATTGGTCTCGGCTGCATCTACATTGGTGTATGCAGCACAGTTGACGATAGCCTGCACTTCGTTCTGTGTCACGATGGCGCGTACGGCATCAAGGTCGGTGATGTCGAGATAGGTGGTTTGCTGCCCCTCCACCTCGTTTACATCGGTGAATATGTAGTTGTCAGCAGTGGTGCGGGCCACGATGCGCATCTCGTTGCCCAGTTGGCCGTTGGCTCCGGTTATGAGTATGTTCATGTTAATGAATAATTGATAATGAATAATGAATAGCAGAAGGGAGATTCCTATCTGCTATTCTATGTTGGGCTTGCCTGTCTCCTTCACTTCGTCGATGACCTTGAGCAGATACTGGCCATACTGGTTTTTGAGCATGGGCTGTGCCAGCTGGCGCATACGCTCCTCGTCGATCCATCCCTGACGGTATGCAATGCCTTCGAGACATGCTATCTTCAGGCCCTGACGTTTCTCGAGCACTTCGACGTAGGTCGATGCTTCGGACAGGGAGTCGTGGGTACCGGTGTCGAGCCATGCGAAGCCGCGGCCAAGGGTCTGCACCTTCAGTTCGCCGTCGCTGAGGAACTGCTGGTTGACGGTGGTGATTTCATACTCGCCACGTGCTGATGGTTTGATATTTCTTGCCACTTCGACCACTTTGTTGGGATAGAAGTAGAGGCCCACCACAGCGTAGTTGCTCTTGGGTTTGGCAGGCTTTTCCTCGATAGAGAGGCAGTTGCCGTCGTGGTCGAACTCGGCCACTCCGTATCGCTCGGGGTCGTTGACCCAGTAGCCGAAGACTGTGGCTTTATGTTCTACATCGGCTGTGTGTACGGCCTCTTTCAGCATCTTGGTGAATCCGTTGCCTTGGAAGATGTTGTCGCCAAGGACGAGGCATACGCTGTCGTCGCCTATGAAGTCGGCACCGATGGTGAAGGCCTGAGCCAGTCCGTCGGGTGATGGTTGTTCGGCATATGTGAAGTTCACTCCGTAGTCGCTACCGTCGCCCAGCAGGCGTTTGAAGCCTGGGAGGTCGAAGGGCGTGGAGATGATGAGGATGTCGCGGATGCCGGCAAGCATGAGGACACTGATGGGATAATATACCATCGGTTTGTCGTAGATGGGCATGAGCTGCTTGCTGATGCCTTTGGTGATTGGGTAGAGGCGAGTGCCTGAGCCGCCTGCGAGTACTATTCCTTTCATGATTTGATGTATTTGGGGTTATTCGGGCAGCCAAACTGCCCGACACTGACGCCTATGAAACTATAGGCAGAAGTCAATGAGACATGAGGCTGAAGTTCATGAGACATGAGGCAGAGGTCTGTGTTATTCTTCGTAGCCGTTGGGGTTGTTCTTTTGGAAGTTCCATGAGTCGCGACACATGTCGGTGATGTCGTATTGTGCTTCCCATCCCAGTTCGGCCTTGGCCTTGGCTGGGTCGCAATAGCATGTTGCGATGTCGCCCGGGCGGCGTGGTTTGATGACGTATGGCACCTTCAGTCCGTTGGCTTTCTCGAATGCGTGGACTACATCGAGCACAGAGTATCCATGACCGGTACCGAGGTTGTAGATTGCAAGTCCGCACTTCTTCTGGATGGCTTGCAGTGCGGCTACGTGGCCCGATGCGAGGTCGACTACGTGGATATAGTCGCGCACACCGGTGCCGTCGGGTGTGGGGTAGTCGTTGCCGAATACTCCGAGTTCTTTGCGGATGCCGATTGCTGTCTGTGTGATGTATGGCATGAGGTTGTTTGGTATGCCGTTAGGGTTTTCGCCTATGAGTCCCGACTTGTGGGCTCCTATCGGGTTGAAGTATCGCAGGAGCACTACGTTCCACTCTGGGTCTGCCTTCTGAACATCGATGAGTACTTCTTCGAGCATCGACTTGGTTTGTCCGTATGGGTTGGTGCAATGGCCTTTAGGGCAAGCTTCGGTAATTGGGATCTGTGCAGGGTCGCCATATACGGTTGCCGACGATGAGAAGATGATGTTTTTGCATCCGTGACGACGCATGGTGTCGAGCAGCACGAATGTGGCGTTCATGTTGTTTTCGTAGTATTCGAGTGGTTTGGCTACCGACTCGCCTACTGCTTTCAGGCCTGCGAAGTGGATGACGGCATCGATCTTATGGTCGGTAAACACACGGTCCATTGCTTCGCGGTCGCGCACGTCGGCCTCGATGAATGGCACCTGCTTGCCTATGATTTTCTCTACGCGGTGTACTGCCTCGGGCTTAGAGTTGACGAGGTTGTCGACAATTACTATTGAATGACCTGCACGGTCGAGTTCGATTGCGGTGTGTGAGCCGATGTATCCGGCACCGCCTGTCAGAAGTATATTCATAGTTTATTGTTGATAGTTTATTGTTGATAGTTTATTGTTTATTGCATGTACCATAGTAGCTGGCATACCACTCGGCAAACTGGCGTAGGCCTTGGCGCAGTGGGGTTGACGGACGGAATCCGAAGTCGCGCTCGAGGGCTGAGGTGTCGGCGTAGGTCACCGGAACGTCGCCTGGCTGCATCGGCACGAGTTGCTTGTGGCTGTCGAAGTCGTAGTCGGCTGGCAGCACACGGGCGCGGATGAGCTCTTCTTGCAGTATGGTTACGAAATCGAGCAGGTTCTCGGGCGAGTTGTTGCCTATGTTGTAGACCTTGTATGGAGGGATGGGCAGTCCGTCCTCGCCTGACTGGCGCTCGGGTGCATGTTGCATGACACGCAGCACACCCTCGACGATATCGTCGACGAATGTGAAGTCGCGCTTGCAGTTGCCGTAGTTGAATATCTGTATGGTCTTGCCCTGGCGCAGCTTGTCGGTGAATCCGAAGTATGCCATGTCGGGGCGTCCGGCCGGACCATATACGGTAAAGAAGCGGAGGCCGGTGGATGGTATGTCGTAGAGCTTTGAGTAGGCATGAGCCATCAGCTCGTTGCTCTTTTTCGTAGCGGCATAGAGCGACACGGGGTTGTCGACCTTGTCGTCGGTGGAGTATGGTATCTTCTTGTTCGACCCATATACCGAACTCGACGAAGCATAGACGAGATGCTCTACTGGGTTGTGGCGGCAAGCCTCGAGTATGTTATAAAATCCAATGAGGTTGGACTGTATGTAGGCATCGGGATTGGTAATTGAATAGCGCACACCGGCCTGTGCTGCGAGGTTGACCACAACGGTGGGTGCATACTTTGCAAACAGTTCGTCGACTGCATGGCGGTCGGCTATATCGGCTTTCACAAAGGTCCAGCGTGGAGTGTCGGCAGGCACTTCGGCTGCCAATGCGTCGAGTTGGTTCAGGCGCTCGTGCTTGATACCGACGTCATAGTAGTCAGTAATAGAGTCGACACCCACGACGTGTATGTCGCGATATTCCTTGAGCAGGCGTTTCGCCAGATTGCTCCCTATGAACCCAGCTGCACCCGTCACCAGGATGCACTGACCATGAAGTGAGATGTTTGGATTTAGCATATTATACAGATAAAAAAAATTACTGCAACACATTGTTTTACCAAATGTTGCAGCAGAACTAAAGCCGTAGTGCTGTAGATGCACAGGATGCTACAACTTTGAACTTATGTAAGTGGAGAATATCGGAATCGAACCGATGACCTCTTGCATGCCATGCAAGCGCTCTAGCCAGCTGAGCTAATCCCCCATGGTTTAATCAGCCTTTGTTTTGAAAAGCGATGCAAAGTTAGGTATTTTTT
>JAFUSD010000001.1 GCA_017480685.1 Bacteroidaceae bacterium | reverse complement strand
GTCCGTTGCGCTTGTAGAACCAGGGACCTTCCTGATAGTGCTGGATGGCCCAGTTGGCCTTCTGCTGCCACGACACGCGGAGGTTTATCTTCGACCCTTCGTCCTTGACGGGGCGCATGATGCCGTCCTCCTGATTGAGCACGTAGATGTCGCCATTGGTGGAAATCATGTCGTCGTTCAGCTTCACGCAGTAGGCGTGTGGGTTGCCCCAGAACATCCAGGCTTGTCCGTTATCGATGAACACCGATGGGTCGATGTCGTCCCAATGCTCTTGTTGCCATACGAGCGGCTTGCCGAGCGGGTCGCGGAACGGTCCGTAAGGGCTGTCGGCCACGAGCACTCCGATGCCGTGTCCGTGCAGTGGGCAGTACATGTAGTATTTGCCGTTACGCTCAACGACCTGCTGTGCCCATGCTCCGTTTTCACGACTGCGCCATTCGAAGTCGCGCAGCGATGCCACGGCTCCGTGTTCGGTCCAGTTCACCATGTCGGTGGTGGAGAAGAGCAGCCAGTCGTACATGAAGAAGCCGGCCGAGTTACGTTCGTTAGCATCGGGTATGTCCTCGGGGTGAGCATCGTGTGATACGTAGAGGAATAGTGTGTCGCCCACGATGAGCGGTGACGGGTCGGCGGTGAACTTGGTTTGGAACAGTGGCATGTTGACCTGCTCGATGCCTTTCATCTGCCACCAGTCGAAGTTCATGAGCTGAACGCCCTTGCGGCCACGGAACACGAAGTAGAGGTCGTGTACTCCGGTGACTGTTGCTGTGAGGTCGGTCGATATGGTTTGCCACTTTTCCCATCCTCCGGTGTGAGGCACTTCGAGTCGTCCGAGCGACTTGCCGTCGATGCTGTCAACGCGGATGTCGATTGTGCCGCCACGAAGGGCACATGCCACGCTGGCGGTGAAGATGCGTGGGAAGTTGCGACCGAAATCGACTGCCTGCAGTTTGATGTAGTCGTCGTTGTGGATGTTGGTTACATACACTCCTGTCTCGTCGTTTGAGTATGTATCCACGCCTTTCGAGTAGGCCATGGTTTCTGCTTCAACACGGCGCAGCGGATTGAATGTCCCGACTGGCCTGACGCCCTGACGTGTAGGATGTATGGTGGGGAAGGTTCCGTCGGCATTGAACTGGAACTCCTCGACAGCCACGCTGCGTCCGAATCCTCCGCCTCCAGGCAGGTGGCCTGTGTGGTAGAAGAAGTAGTCGTGACCCTTGAAGCGGATGTAGCCGCAGTGGTTGGTGAACGAGTCGGTGCCGCCTTGTGGCATGATGGTGCCGCGGTAGGTCCAAGGGCCGACTGGGGTAGGGGCTTCGGAGTATGCTATATGCTCTGGCACACCGCCTGCTGCATAGAGCAGATAGTAACCGCCAGCCACCTCGGCGTTCTTTGCTTTGCCCTTAGTCGGTGCCTGTTGCATCACGGGTTTTGGCATGATCCACGGCCCCTCGGTGTAGGTGTCCTTATATTGTTTGCCACGTTCGCGCTTGTCGGGACCGGGCGATCCGAATCCCTCTTCGGTCATCTCCATCTGCTTCACTTCGCCGTCAAAGCTTATCATGTCGGGGTTCAGCTTGGCGTAGTAAATGCGTGGGTTGCCCCAGTAGATGTAAGCCTGTCCGTCGGTGTCGATAAACACGGTTGGGTCGATGTGGTCCCAACTGCCGTTTTCGTAGAGCGGTTTTCCTAATGCATCGCGGAACGGCCCTGTAGGTGTGTCGCCCACAGCCACACCTATTGCCATGCCGCCCGAAAGGCGCGAGTGGGCGCAGATGTACCAATAGAACTTGCCGTTGCGCTCTATGCACTGGCTGGCCCATGCGCGGTCGTCGGCCCAGCGGAAACTCTCGAGTGCCAGCGGACTTCCGTGGTCGGTCCAGTTCACCATGTCTTCCGAACTGTAGACGCGCCACTCTTGCATCCAGAAGAAGTCGGCTCCGTCTTCATCATGACCTGTGTAAACATAAATCTTGTCGCCATGCACCATGGGTGCAGGGTCGCTGGTGTACCATGTCTGTACGAATGGATTTTGTGCCATGCCTGCAGCCGACATCATCAGGGCCGCAGCAGTTGCACACGTGTGTCTCAGTTTTCTATTCATTGATTCTTGGTATTAATGAGTTTGTAGTTGTCTACGTTTGTTGTTTCTTTTGTGCAAAGATACGAATTATAATTCAATCGGCCGCATCGCCGCACGGAAAATATCACTTTATCGGTATTATTTGATGATAAAGAGGTGGAAATGCAACAGCGGGCGATGTGATAGGTGGGGGGGAGAGTATGCACACCCACCTTATAGTATATCAGTAATCACACACTTATTTATGATAATAATGTTTGATAAGCTCAATAAGAATGCGCGACTCGACGTTTTTGCACATGATGATAAATAAAAACATGGAAAGAGGTGGCGCAAGTCATAAAACTTTCGTAACTTTGCAAGACCAAATCCATAAACAACTATCATGGCTAAAACATCGAACAACGGACCATCATACAACGAATTGATGCAGGCAGTGCGAGGCAAACAGTTCCAACCCGTATACCTGCTCATGGGCGAGGAGTCGTACTACATCGATCGCCTCTGCGATGCCATCGTGGAAAACTCGCTGGCCGATGAGGAACGCGACTTCAACCAGATGACTTTCTACTGCACACGCGAAACCGACGTGAACAACATAATCAACGCGGCGCGTCGCTACCCTATGATGGCCGAACGGCAGGTGGTAATTGTTAAAGAGGCACAGAATTTGTTAAAATTGGATGACCTGACAGAATATGTGAATAATGTTCTGAAATCAACCATTCTTGTGATAGCCTATAAGAACGGTAATGTAGATCGCAGGAAGAAACTTGTAGGAGCCATCCAGAAGGTTGGGGTAGTGTTCGAGAGTCCGAAAGTGAGAGAGACGGCCCTGCCACAATTCATCACCGACTATCTCAAGTCGAAAGACGTGACGATAGATAATGCGTCGCGAATGATCATGGCCGAATACATAGGTGCCGACCTCAACCGTATGGCCAGCGAGCTCGACAAACTATGCATAGCCATGCCCGATGGAAAAAAAGAAGTGACGGCTGAACTCATCGAACGCAACATAGGAATAAGTAAAGACTTCAACAATTGGGAACTGAAAAATGCAATAGTTACAAAAGATGTGTACAAAGCCAACCAGATTCTATCTTACTTCAACGCAAACCCGAAAGCAAACCCACCATACGTCACGGTTCCGATATTGTTCAACCTCTTTGCAGCAGTGATGCAGGCACACTATGCACCCGAGCGAACACCAAGCGGAATTGCTCAGCACCTGGGACTGCAATCTTGGCAAGTGAATGAAATACTGATGGCCATGCGCAACTACAGTGCGATGAAGACAATGCTCATCATCGGAAAGCTGCGCGAGACAGACGCACGACTCAAGGGAATAGGGAAGGGTAACGATACTGATGCCGACATCATGCGCGAACTTATATTCTTTATTCTGCATTGAACACACAATCTCTGTTCAGCTGGCACACTTTCATTATATCGTCAATCATCACCAACATCTCCTGTTAAACATAGTCATGACGATATCGTCAACCCCATGCGAGGATATTGTCAACCCCATGCGAGGATATCGTCAACCCCATGCGAGGATATCGTCAACCCCATGCGAGGATATCGTCAACCCCATGTGAGGATATCGTCAACCCCATGCGAGGATATCGTTAACATCATGAGATGATACCCTTATATATAATCACCCACTTATTTTCTGTACGCAAAAAGTGCGCTGAAAAATGTAAAATTACGATGAAAAAGCCGTTTTACACCTGTTTTTGACTATGCAACCACATCTCAGAGCCTTAAAAAACAACAAATAAATAGTGAAAATAAACAATCAAATATTTTTTAGACGATAATTGCTGTACAAGAATTTCAGCCTTTCTGAGCTGTTAAGCAACTCTTTAAGTGCAAAAATGCCCCATGAGAATGTCGACGAAGCGAGTAAACTCGCCATTTACCCAAAACGGAGTTGAGGATTCATAAGAAAACCAGTATTTCTAAACGCCAATACAAATGTATTTTACAAAATACGCCCACATTGAACAATGTTAATTTTTACAAAATTACACACAAACATAGTTGGGAATATAATTGTAAACAAGTAAACGCGTATGTAGGCATGTAAAATAGTAGTAACAAATATGTAAAAACACGAAATACAGATGTAAAGCCAAAAATATGCACACTTCTATTAATATATGATATGTACTGAAAACCAATAAAATAACATGGTTTGTTAGTTCTTTTATTGATTCATTATCCT
>JAFUSD010000030.1 GCA_017480685.1 Bacteroidaceae bacterium | reverse complement strand
ATGATGCTGCACAAATCATAATGATGCTGCACAAATCATAATTTTGCTGCATAAGACTATATGTACAGTTTAAAATATAAAGTAACGACAAGCACCTGCGACAGCGAGGGTAAACTGAAGCTTTATTCTGCTCTGCAGATGATGCAGGACTGCTCAGAGATGTGGATTGACTCAGAGCCAGGTGTGAAACAGTATTTCACTGAGCAGAACATGGCTCAGTTGTTGGCAACACGCCAGGTGGAAATCGTCCGAGTTCCAGAATACAAAGAGGAGCTGACGGTGACAACCTCTGTATATGGCATGAAGCCCATGTTCGGGTTCCGCAACACTTTCATATATGATGCACAGGGGAATCCATGCTATAAGACATGGAGCATGGGAGCATTTGTCGATAAGATGGCTGGCAAACTGAAGCGAATCGATGATGATACGATTGCCTCGATGACGCTGGAGCCCCAGTTGAAAATGAATTATAAGGATCGTCGTATCATCCTGCCCAAGGAAGGCGGTGAAGTTCTTGGCCCCATTAAGGTGCTTCGTGCAGACATCGATTACAATAAGCATATGAACAATGCCAACTATGTCCGCATGGCGATGGAACTGCTGCCAGAAGGCTTTGAGGTAAAAGACTTGCGTGTGGAGTATCGTGTAGCGGCGAAGTTGGGAGACCTGCTTGTGCCGATGGTGTTCCTGTCAGAAGAAAGAGTAATTGTCTCGCTGGCAATTGGGAATGAAGTTAGTGCAATCATAGAATTTACGTAATAGATAAATCTGGATATTGCATGAGAGGTATATCATGGCTATTACCTGATTTCAGACAGATTGGTTGAAGGACATACCATAGTTGACCAGAGATGGAGCTATGAAGATTTCTGCAACATCACAGTCCGTCTCGAAGATTACACCTACTCTCTCATCCGGCAAGTGGATGTCATCGCTCTTGTCCGCAGTTTCAGACCCATTCCGGTTGATGAATTTGATTGTATTGCCCAACCATTAATCATGTAATCACGGAAATAGGAATGTATCATTCATGTTGTCAAGAAACAAGACAACTTAGGAATGTATCATTCATGTTGTCAAGAAACAAGACAACTAAACTCTTATTTCCCTTTGCAAATATACGAATAATATTTTATACGTTTGGTATTAACGACAACTACATGTTGAAATTGTGTGCTAATTATTCCTTTTGTTCTTCAATCTTCACCATGGCTGTCACGGCAAAGGTGACGAGGCAAAGTGCCATGACAATGAGGAAGAATGTGGGGTAGCCGGTGCTATCGGATATGAATCCCGACACGATGCCTGGCAGCATCACGCCTCCCAGATATTGTCCGGCTGTGCAGATGGAGAATACTGCGGTGGAACGTTCGCCACGCGAGAAGGTGACGAGGTAGAGCGTGTAGGCAGCAAATCCGAGTCCGTAGCCCAGTTGCTCTATGCATACGCAGGTGCCGATGAGCCACAGGCTGTCGGTGGGGTAGTAGCTGAGGTAGACGTATACGATATCGGGCAGGGTGATGCAGAGCACCAGCGGCCACAGACATCGTTTCAGTCCCCAGCGCGATACAGCCCATCCGCCGATGATGCCACCGAGCAGGAGGCCGATGACGCCCAGTGTGCCGTAGATGAGCCCGAAGTGCTCGTTGCTCAGTGCCAGTCCGCCTTCGTCGGTGGAACGCAGTAGGAACAGCGGCACAATCTTCGTGAGCAATCCTTCGGGCAGACGGAAGAGGAGTATGAAGAGCAGTGCGGTGATGAGGTGGGGCTTGGTGCCAAACACTTTGAGGGTGAGCCAGAACTCGTGTGCCTGTTCGTCGAGGCGGAACTGCTCGTGGCGCGATGTCTCTACGTGTGGCAATGCAAATCGGTGGTATATGGCCAGCAGGGCCATGAGTGCGCCGATGATGATGAATACCGCACCCCAGCTGGTTTGTGTCGACATGCCTGCGCTATTGTGTAACCATCCGCCGAGCACTACCAGCCCGCCTTGACCTACAACCATTCCGATGCGGTAGAACGTGTTGCGCACACCTACATAGAGTTCCTGGTCGCGTGGCGGCAGGCCTATGATGTAGAATCCGTCGGCCGATATGTCGTGGGTGGCGCTTGCAAAGGCTATGAGCATGAACAGCGCCAACGACCCTTGCAGCCACAGGGGGGTAGGCAGGGTGAGTGCCACGAGTGCCAAGGCCACTCCCATGGTAAATTGCATGGTGAGTATCCACCAGCGTTTCGTCTTCAAGTTGTCGATGAGTGGACTCCAGAGTGGTTTGATGACCCAAGGCAGGCCGAGCCAACCGGTGTAGAGGGTTATCTGTGTGTCGCTTAGTCCGAATTCCTTGAACATGATGACCGAGATGAGCATCACGGCCGAGAAGGGCAGAGCCTCGCCCAGATAGAGCGACGGCACCCACCAATATCCTTTCTTGCTGTCTGACATAGTCTTATTTGCGATTTGATGATTTTCTATTATCTATTTAATTTATTTGCTCATTTATTATTTCCCCATTCCCATCAGGATGGTTTGTGTGGTTTTCTTCTTTTTGTTACTCATATAGTTGTGTGAGTGTTGTGTTCTTGTAGTAGTGTTGCAGGATTGCGGTGTGGTTGGCGCCTTGCTCGCCCATCACGGCTGCACCTATCTGGCACAACCCCACTCCGTGTCCCCATCCGCGGCCGTTGAGGGTGATGCCTGTGGCGGTGTGCTCGATGTCGAAAGCCGAGGAGTAGAGGTGTGTGGGCGACAGCGTTTTGCGTATTGCCAGTTCTTTGCCTACGATGGTTTCACCCTCGGTACCCACGATTCGCAGTTGGGAGATGCGCCCTGATATGCCACGGCTCAATGGTACGAGGTCGGTGATGTGCCCCAGGTTGAGCCCTGACTTGCGCTGCACGAGTTCGTCGAGCTCGGCGTGTGTGAGGTTTACGTGCCAGCTGTAGAAGTCGTTTGTCTCTTGGTCGTAGTCGTTGAGCACTTGCTGCAGGATGTGGCGGTCGGTGGTGTTGCAGTATGGGCAGGCTACCGATTGCAGGTAGGGGTGTGGCTGATGTTCGTCCCAACAGGTGGCGAAGAGTTCGGTGCGTCCGCCGCAGCACTTGGAGTAGCGGGTGTCGCATATGTTGCCGTCGCAGGTGAGTACCATGCCGCGCGTTTCGTCAACTGCCTGCATCACGTGTGGGTTGGTGGCCATCGTCGTGCCTTGGTATCGTTGGCAATGATCGTCGGCACACACGTCGTAGTGCTGATGTGGCGGTTGGGGTAGCTGGCGCTGGGCGAGCAGCCAACTGCGTGCAATAATGGCATGAGCCTTCAGAAACTCGAGCGACGAGGTGGCACGCATCTCCGACGAGATGACGCTCACCAGATAGTCTTCGATGGGCAGGGTGTTGACGGCCGTGATTGCCTTGCCTTCGACGATGAAGTGGAGGCGGCCGCTGAAGGTCTGCTGCCTCTGTCGCTGCCAGTGAAACTGCTTGCCTATCGTCACGTTGTGTATCGTAAAGCGGTCTTTATGATGCAGCAGGGGCGTGAAGTCGAGCTGGTCGTAGCATTTGCCATCCCAGCATATCTTGCCATCACGGCAGGTGACAGTCCCTTCGTCCAGCTCTATGGCTTCTGCCGTCACGATGCCTACCGATACTTCGCGACAATTCCTCTCTCTCATGCTCCACATTCAGTTATTATGTCTTTTACTTCCTGTGCTGTGAGGCTGTTGAAATCTTCATGGCGCGGGGTGACGATGAGTCCTGCCATGTCGAGTGCTCCGGGGCTGACGAGGTGCTGACCCTCTCCGCATCCGTAGCATGCTGGGCGATGCTGGCGGCGTGGTATGACCAGTGCCGAAAGTTCGTCACCTTCTTTCCACATCATGATGTTGAGGCGTGGCTCGGGTTCGCCGTCTACGATGGGCAGGCGGTTGTACAC
Source organism: Bacteroidaceae bacterium (assembly GCA_017480685.1). GTDB lineage: Bacteria > Bacteroidota > Bacteroidia > Bacteroidales > Bacteroidaceae > Colivivens. The sequence goes on along the minus strand of JAFUSD010000030.1, from coordinate 7,302 downwards.
CTCGATGAAGCGTGACTTCAGTTCGGCGGCGGTTTTACTCCTTATTGTATAATGCGTACCTACGCACGCGCGAGGCATGAACTGCTGTGGTGCTGCCTGGAAGTGCATGTGGTCGGGGGCCGATGCGCCGCAGTGGGCTCCGTTGTAGAAGATGAAGAGGCTGTTGAGGCGGTTGGCAAACTCGATCATGTCGTCGATATATGGCATGATGAGTTGCGGCCGATGCTGGCGTAGCGGCAGTGTGTAGTGTCGTGGCAGTATGGGGTAGGGGTTGACGAGCAGTTCGAATCGCCGGTTGAGCGCGATGCCCTCCTGCTGCTGTGGTCGGTTCTGACTGCACAGGAAGCATGGCCGGCGGCTTATGTCGGCCTTGGTGGTTGCAGCTCCCGTCGATACTATGCGTGCCGGATTATATTGCAGAGTCACCGTCTGTCCGTCAATGTCGAGTGTGCGTGTCACTACGTCGTTCAGTTCGGCATGGCGCTTGGCTGCATCGGCCCAAAGCCCCAGCTGGTGGTTCATCAACTGGTCGGCATCTGCTTGTGTGGCTTGCTGGCTCCAGTAGTGGTTCTGATGCTGGCGTGCACGAATCTCGCATGTGCGCAGCCAGTCCTTGTATTGGTTGTTTTGGTTTACACGTTCGGCCGAGAGTGCGGCATCGGAGTTGCCTTCCCAGCGGCGGCAGAGGTAGAGCTCGTCGTAGATGCGGCCAATCTTGTAGCGGCGCGAGAATGCAAGCCCCAGTGCGTAGTCCTCGCCGTAGCTGGTGTTGGGTACACCCGTCTTGCGCAGCACGGGGGTGTAGAAAGCACGCGGGGCACCAAGGCCGTTGATGCGCAGCGCGTTGTTCATCCCGTTGTCGGGCGTCCACTCGCGGTGGTCGATAATGCCTGGGGGCAGAGTTTCGAGTTGGAAGTTGCACATGCGGTACGACCCGATAACCATGGCACAATGTTCGCGCCGGAACGTGTCGACGATGGTTTGTAGCGTGTGGGCCGACGAGTAGAGGTCGTCGGAGTCGAGTTGCACGGCAAAACGTCCGCAGCGTTCGTCGCATACGGCGCGGTTCCAACAGCCACCGATACCTAGGTCCTGCCTCTCGGGGATGATGTGAATCACACGGCTGTCATCCTTGGCAATGTTGGTCAGTATTTCTGTAGTCCTGTCGGTGGAGTGATTATCCACCACTATCACGTTGAACGGGAAGTCGGTCTCCTGACCCAGTGCCGAGCGTACGGCATCCTCGATGGTACGTTCGCGGTTGCGCACTGGTATGACGACCGAGGCCTCCATGTCGAAGCTACCGCCGTCGGGATTGATGTCGGTCAGTGTTTCAGCATCGACATACGCCCCGATGCGTCGCAGATGGTCGGTTGCCACCTGCTCCATCTCTATCTGTACGTTGCGGTTGCGCGGGTCGACATAATCGAATTGTTTCTCGCCGCTCTTGCGCAGGTCGAGTTCCTCCTCGGTATACAGATATTCAGGGATATGCACAATCCCCTCGCCGCTGCGGCTGATGAACAACGTGAGTTCATACATCGCTGCTGCCTGCCAGTCGGTGTGACTGTATACCTCGGCCCATGCTTTCATCAGCGCTGACTTCACTACGAGCATCGACCCGAAGTCGAAGTCGTTGCGCACCGACCCCAGTTGGTAGTCAATCACCGGCGCCGCCATCCGCTCGCCACCCTTCATGGCATAGTGGTCGGCATAGAGCAGTCCAGCCCTCGTGCTGTCGGCTATCTGCGCTATGCGTCCCTCGGCACCCTCGCCCATGCTTATAGGCGATGGCTTAGTGCAGAGAACAACATAGTCTGTTGTGCAGTGAGCCGCTATCCTGCGCAGTGTCGCGCTACTCTCCATGTGCGGCTCGAATGGTAAGTATGATATTGTCATGATGATGTCCTGTGCTTTTAGTTCTGCAAAGTTACGAAAATATATTTATGCGACAAAGGGGGTATTAGTGAAAAGTGAAGAATGACAAGTGAAAATCTAAGTTACTTTGCCGTATGACAATTATGAATTATACATTCTGAATCGTGTATTACCGAAGAGCGAAGCGCCGAGAGGTCACATGACAAGCCGGAGGAAATCACAACGCAGATGTAATGGCAGCGCCGAGCCAGTAAGCAAAGGTTTTGTTGTGCGTACGTACAAATTTACCTGCGCGTACGTACAAATTTACCTGCGCATACGCACTAATTTACCTGCGCATATGCATTAATTTACCTGCGCATACGCACAAGTTTTGTTGCGCGTATATGGAAAAACTTAAATTTACGTCGAAAATTTACTGATTTTCGGCGGAAAATTTACTGTTTTTCGGTGGAAAATTTAATAATTTACGTCGAAAATTAAAGTTTTCTTACGCTCTTGCGACAAAACTTGCACGTACGCGCAAGTAAATCAGTGCGTACTCTCGGCAAAAGTTTGTTGCCCACATAGGATGCATCGGGCTTTTTCGACCTAATGACCGATTGGGGCTTGTTGCACATAAGGCAGAAACAAAAGAAAAGCATGGGTGTATTCACTCATGCTTTTCTTGCTTCAGCTGTTTCTCCACAAGTGCCATGAACTCGTGGCTTGTTGAGTCTCCAGCAGGTTTACTGCTGCTGCATGTGTTCGTAGATTAAAAGAACATCTTGTGTGTCTACGTGTCCGTCGCTGTTGATGTCGTAGAGCGAGTTTACATCAGACGGGTCGGCCGACTGCATATATTCGTAGATTGCCAGCACATCCTGTGTGTCTACGGAGCCATCGTGATTGGCATCGTAGACTTCGTAGGGCACAACTGTGACGTTACATGTGACGGATATCTCGGAACCGTCGGCTGCCTTGACAGTGATGACGGCTGTGCCGCCTGCCACGGCTGTAACGATGCCATCTGCCGATACGGTTGCAACAGCAGTATTGCTTGACGACCAGGTTACGGCTTTGTTGCTGGCATCTGATGGTTTGATGGTGGCTGTGAGTTGTGATGTATCGCCCGGACGAAGGCTGAGTGACTCTGCGCTCAGTGTTATGGCTGACACCACAATTGGCTCGACAGTGACTTTGCATGTGGCAGTAATGTTGCTGCCATCGGCGGCGGTGGCGGTGATTACTGCTTCGCCTATTGCCTTGAGGGTCACGAGTCCTTGGTTGCTGACACTTGCCACAGCCTCGTCGGATGTAGTCCATACAACTAACTTGTTGGTGGCGTTGTCGGGGGCAACGGTGACGGTGAGCTGTACGGGGTCGGAACCTATAGTGGCTTTAATCTCGGTGCTGTTTATGGTGATGGCCGATACTGGCACGTTGCGGTTGTTGTATTCCTCTTCGGTCATGAGTTGCAGTTCGGCAGGAGTGTTTGCCGAAACAGGCAGGAACGACTGGTTGGCATTGAGGTAGCGGTTGGCATCGTCAGAGAACAAACTGGTATGCAGCATGTCGGTATTGCTGTTCAGCACGAGCTTACCGTCGGCACTCACGTTCCATACGCGTGTGGTCTGAGGGTCGAATGCCTTGATGGCATCTTTCGACGAGCGGAACTCGTTGCAGAAGTATACGCCATCGAGCATGTTGTCGGCCGGCAGGGTGTATGTGCCGGTGATCAGGTTGAGACGGTTGTCGCTCTGATTGGCCGATGAGCACTCTATGAGTACTGGCATGGATGCCGGTATGACGCTTGTGGTCACTTCTTTCAGCACGGCTATGTTGCCATCCACCTTGCTCACGTAGTATGCTTTCATGCCTGCCGATGCAAATGAGAATGGGAAGTCGGCATAGAATGGTGCATAGTGTTTGTCGCCAACGTGTAGCGTCGGGTTCACTCCAAAGTAGTTGTCGGTATTGACGTCGATTGGTACGATAATCCATCGGCGGTAGGTTCCGGTGCCGCGAGTGCCGAGGACTGTGTAATCCACCTTTGAACTCCACTTGCCGTCATCGCTGAGGTAGACGGTGATGCCGCTCTCTGTGGCGCTGAGTTCATAGAAATAAAGGCCTCCGGATGTGCCGCGCTCCTTGAGTTCTACGTAGTGCTTTATGATTTTATACACACCGGTATTCTGTGAACGCATGTCCCACCGGTTGTTTCCTTTACTGTCAAAATATATCACAGATGCTGGTGCAGATATGGAACGGCTGAGGTCGGGCCATAGCTGCATGGCACCCATGTCGGCTGTTCCTGCTGCATAGTTGATGCTGCCTGTATTGTCGCAAACCCATACATAGTTTTTCGACCCGTAGTTGTAAACCCTGTAGTAGCCACTCTCGGTGAGTTGTGCATTCATGGCCAAGGCTATGGTTGCAAGCATTGCAAATGCAAAGATTTTTTTCATTTCAATGTAGTTACTTATTGATAGTTTTCTGTTGACAGATAATTATATAGCATTGTTTATATAGTAAAGGCTTGTCCCGTCTTCGTGGTCGTCTTTTATTGTTCGACACGGATGCAGAACAAGCCTTTATCAGATTGTGTGGTTCTGAGACCTGTTATTCAGCTATACAGATGCTGACACGGTTGCTGTCGTTGTTGCTGAACGGCTGCTCAGTGTCGCCCTTAGCCACCTTGATGATGCGGCTGGCATCGATACCGTAAGTACCGGTGAGAACATCGACAACTGCCTGTGCACGCTTCTCAGAATATCCCTGGTTGATGGTTGGGTTACCTGTGTTCTTGTCGGCATAGCCTGTTACAGTAACCTTTGCTTCTGGATACTTCTTGAGGTAGTTGGCTACATCTTCCACCTTACCCATCTGGTCGGCTGGGATGTTGACGCTACGTATTACGGGGAAGAATACTTCGCGACGGAGTGGTTCCTTAACCGGCTGCTGAGTCTGAACAGGACGCTGTGGACGCTCTACGTTTGGCTGAGTAACCGGACGCTCGATTACGCGCTCAATGGTCTTGGTTGGGATTTCGATGGTCTTAGACTGGTGAGTCTTGCCAAGGTTGATCTTCACACCACCGAGGAGGTTGTAGTAGAAGTCGGGGTTTGGAGCCTGCTTTGAGTTGTAGTGGTCGTTGAGCATGTTGAACTGACCTTCGATACCGAGGCTAACTGCATCGCTGATGCGGAAGTCGACGCTTGCACCTACATGGCCTGTAAAGCGGGTTGTTGTGCCGTCCCAAATGTAGCGGAGCCACTGGTCGTAGTTTGGCATGAGTCCCTGGTATGTAGTGTGGAGTGTGTTGTTCACTTTCACTGCCTCGTCGTTGTCGAATGCTATGTTAGCACCGAGTCCGGCAAATACGCCTACGTTGACCAGGCGGGTTGGGTTGTAGCCGCAGATTGCGTTAGAGAGGTTGAATGTAACGTCGACCATGGGTGCTACATACTTCCATTTCCATGCATATTCGTTTCCGTCGATTACAGAACCGGCTTTGCTCTGCCATGCGTTTACGGCGAGGCGTGCACCGATTACTTTGTTGAAGTTGTAACCTACTGCCAGTTGTACGTTTGGCGAAATGAGGTCTTTGAAGTCGCGCTCACCTTCGGTGTATTGAGCACCACCTTGCAGCTGTAGATACCAATGTGGCTTAAAGACTTCGATAGACTTTGTCTCCTGTTGTGCTGTTGCTCCGAGGCAACCGAGAGCCAGGACTGCTGCGAATAAAGCTTTCTTTATATTCATAGTCTTTTGTTTTAAGCTAATTTGTTTGTTATGAGTTTTGTCCCTATCCCCTTGCCCTCGGCCTTGCTGCCTGTGGCGGCAGCGAGGCGAGGGTGGGGCGGGCGTTTGTTCTCTTATTATAATATATTAAGGTGTGCCCTTGCGGTTAGAACTTGATGTAGTACTTGTGCATTGAGATCTTTCCGTGGTAGTCGAGACCTGAGTATGCTATGACGTAAGTATAGCCTCTCTTGAATGTAGCAGGTACGTTGACTGTGGTTCCGTCGAATACGGTGTTGATGTATCCACCTTGTCCGTTGAATTCAGCGAGAGCTGCCTGGCAGTCTGCATCACCACCTTGTGCACTTGCACCATCCTTGATTACGTCTACAGCGGCTACGTGCTTCTTGTAAGCAGGTGTGAGGATTTCGCCGGTGTATGATGTAAGGATGAGGTTGGCCTCGGCAGTTGTGATAACTGTTGGCTTAGCCTTTGAACCGCTTGCTACCTTGGTGCCTGCATTGGTGCTTACGAAGAGCACTGGCTGGATGCGTGCGCCTGATGTGTTGATGAGGTTTGCAAGTTTGTTGTTGATCTTGTCGATGTATGAGTAGATTTTGCTTGAAACCTTGTTGCTTGCCTTTTCAATCATGCTGTCTGACTTGCTGTCTACGCTTGCGATGAGGTCGTTCACGCCGTCAACAGCGTCTTGGATGGCTGCTACGAGCTGGTTCACTTCCATGATGCTTGATGCGAGGTAGTTGTAGAGGAGCTTGTCGGTTACTGCTACGTGTACGCCGTCGGCTTCAAGTGTGAAGCCAGTGTCTTCGAGGCTGGAGAGTGCTTCGCCTGTTGTTGCATCGTAGAGTTTGAGTATGCCGTTGGTTGGGTCTGTTGCGAAGCGGTAGGTGTTGCCCTCAGAGTCGGAGAATGTTGTAGCGAAGATTACGTCGTAAGTCACTTCTCCTGCCATGTTGTCGATCTTGGCTACTGCCAGTTTCTTCATGTCGGGTACGAGGCCGTTAATCTTGTCTTTGGCCTTGTCTATGTACTTGTCGGCCTGCTTCTTGAGTTCTTTTTCTACTTCGCTTGCCAGGCGGTCAATGAGGTCGCATACCTGTTCGTATCCAGGCACGGTTACTACGTTGAGTTCGTCTAATGCTCCGTATCCAAGAGGCTTGACTGCTGCTGCTGCAAGTCCGTAGTCAGAGCGGAATGTGCGGGTGTAGGTTGAACCGTCGGTGAGGGTGGTTGTCCACTGTGCCTTGAGTGCTTGTGCTGGCAGTATGCCGTTGAACTGGTCGTAGAGTTGCATGCCGAGGTTGGCCAGTGATGGCATACTGTGCTGCTTCACTGCTGCGGTGGCTGCAGACTTGAGTCCTGGCTCGATGTCTACCTTCACTGCGTCGATGTCATCGGTGCTGAGTGTAGCTTGTGCACGGTAGAATCCGTTGTCGGCTGCGGCACGTGTGTAGCCGAAGTGGATGATGTAGTCGTTCTCTTTCTCGAGTGGGCTGAGTGTCACCTTAGATTCTTCGTCCTTACTGTTGACGAGTGTGAGTTGTGCGCCTCCGAAGTCAACTTCGCTTGGGTTGACTGTCACATAGAGTGTACCGGCGTTGGCTGTTCCGCTTTCACCATTGGTTGCAATGGTTCCTGGTCTGTACATTGTAGCAGCGCCTTGGATTGCTTCCCAGTCTT
>JAFUSD010000029.1 GCA_017480685.1 Bacteroidaceae bacterium | reverse complement strand
GCCACCCGTCGGTCGAAAGTTTCAGCTGACACTGGAAGAGGTCGACCGAAGCATCGTCGATGGTGATGACGTTGTAGGCATCGGCCGACTGGCGACCGATGCTTATGAGTGTGCGTCGTGGTGACAAGAGGGCTTGAGGGTCGATGGTTTGACCTGAGATGTGGAGTAGCATCAGCTATACATTATTTCTCAAATCCTACTGGGTGGTTGAGCACCGGTAATTCCTGTTCGCTGAGTTTCAAGAGCGATGATATGCATTTCGTGTCCATCATGGCACGAGCCACGGTTGCCATACCTGTAGCTGCTGCATAGATGTAGATGTTTTCGCTCACTATACCGGCATCGATACCCATCAGCCATTTGGCATGTTCGTCGCTGCTGCCAAACTTCTTCATATCGGCCACCAGCAGTAGCACCACAGGTGCAGTCTTGGCAAATGCCTGTCCGGCTGTCATGAGCTCGCGATGGTCGCCGTCAGCAACTTTGGTCAGGGTGTTTTGCTTCGGGTTGTAGAGTGTGACATCCTTGGCAGTAAATACGTATGTGCGTATCTCCTGACGGTTCATGGCCGTAGCTGCTGTCAGGTTTCCGTTGTCGCGGTTCACACCTTGAGCAGCCCACAAGAGGTCGCTCAATTCTTGGTCTGTGAGCTCTTTGCTGCTGAATTGACGTACCGACTTACGTTGCTTCAGTGCCTGCATCACACTGAGGGTTTGTCGCTCCATGTTTGGAGCAGGGAGCTTTACTTCTTGTGCCATACCTGCCATACTGACAAGCATTGCCACTACGATTGCCAAATTTCTTTTCATGGTTGACATGTTTTGATTGTTAATACATGGGCAAAGGTACGAAAAAATGCGGATACGATAACTATGTGTGTTAAGGAATGTTTCTGTTTTGTTAAACATTTTCAAAAATACTGCCATTTTTGCCGTTTTATTTGGTCATGATTAAACTTAGTCGTAAATTTGGCATCGATTTTGTAGCGTTTATGTTAAAACGGACGAATATTAACAAATAAATAAAGAATCAACTTATGAAACAAACAACAAAACGTATGTATGCAATCATGGCCACAGTGGCCGTGATATCGGGATTGACCGGTGCAGCAGCTTTCTCGTTTATGAACAAAGCTGTAAGTGATGGTGGACGTACACCTATCGAAAAGTCGGAAGAACAGCAGGCCTCATTCATGCGACTTGCCAACAACGACCTACCTACTACTCATGAGTATATCGACTTGACCGAAGCAGCCGAGAAGGCTTGTAATGCTGTAGTATATATTAAGGTGACAATAGGCGGCGGTACTCGCATCCAGGAGTACTACGATCCATTCGACGACATGTTCTCACAGTTCTTCGGAGGCGGACGCGGCGGCACACAGCGTCGTCAGGTACAGGTACCAAAGCGTCAGGGAGCCGGTTCGGGTGTCATCATCTCGAGCGACGGATATATCGTGAACAACAACCACGTGGTTGAAGGTGCCGAGGACATCAAGGTGACACTCAACGACAACCGCGAGTTCACTGCCTCAGTCATCGGACTTGATGCCAACACCGACCTCGCCCTCATCAAGATTGATGGCAAAGACCTGCCTACACTCACCGTGGGCGATAGCGACGCACTGAAAGTGGGCGAGTGGGTACTGGCAGTAGGCAACCCATTCAACCTGAAATCTACCGTCACGGCTGGTATCGTAAGTGCCAAGGCACGTAAGATAAACGAGCGAGGAAGCGGCAACGAGATAGAGTCGTATATTCAAACCGATGCTGCCATCAACGCCGGCAACTCGGGCGGTGCACTGGTCAACGCACGTGGCGAACTCGTAGGTATCAATGCCGCACTCTACAGTCAGACCGGACAGTTCACCGGATATGGATTTGCAATCCCTACAACTATCATGAAGAAAGTGGTGACCGACCTCAAGGAATATGGAGCCGTACAGCGTGCCCTCATCGGAATCAGCGGTAGCGACCTCAGCGCATATATCGAGGCACAGAAGTCACAAGACGAGAACTGGAGTCAAGACTTCGGAACCAACGACGGTGTATATGTAGCCGAAGTGGTGGCCGACGGTGCAGCCAAAGAAGCCGGCATCAAAGAAGGCGATATCATCATAAGCCTCGACGGCAAGAAAATCACGAAGATGTCGGAACTGCAAGAACATGTCACCATGTACAGTCCAGGCGATAAAGTGAAAGTTGGAGTGTTGCGCGATAAGAAAGAGAAGACTTTCGAGGTGACTCTGAAGAACAACCAAGGCAACACGAAGGTAGTGAAGGCTCAGAACCTCTCGTCGCTCGGAGCTGAGTTTAAGGAACTCACCGCCGACCAGAAGAAGACTCTCAACATGAAGAACGGTGTGCAGATTATCTCAATCAACAGCGACAGCCCATTGCGCAATACCGGCATCGGCAAGGAGTTTGTCATCATGATGGCCAACAACCAGACGGTGAATACCGTGGCCGACCTTGAACGCATCTACAAGCAAGCCGCCGAGTCAGAAACCAAAACCCTCTTCGTTTGGGGACGCTACCCATCGGGACGTGCAGGCAGCTATGCTATAGAATTGGAATAAGAAACTATAATGATACATAAAAGATGGCCATGCAATTTGGGTTGCATGACCATCTTTTTTTTATTGCTGTCCGGTAAAATCTTTTGAATGAAAGTTCATATATCCGTTTTATCTTTTTGACCTTCGGTCTTCTTCTGTCGCGACTCGGCATAGCTCAAGCAAGCGTGGCTCTTCTCTCGCTGCTCCATCAGTTCATCAGCATTGGCTGCTGTTATCTTGGCTGGTATTCATTGTTTGATGTCTATTCCTGCACGATGGGCTTGCGCCATCTGTTGGTTTCTTGGTATGTTATAAAGTCTTCCATCCTTGCGGAAATGTGCTCCAGTCTGCTTAAAGTGGAACGGGACATTTGACTTATTGCACTGCTCACGGATGTTTAGTACCCAGTCGTAGTCACAGACACGGGCATCACGTCCAGACTCACCACCGACCGTAACTTGCTCACACCAGGAGCCAAGACCATCATGAAAGTCTATGGCTTCTAACAGAGGTTCGCAGATAATGGCTTTGTGACGGATGGGCAGTTCCTTGAAGACCGGAAGACGCTCATCTGTGCGTAGCTGGTTCTCTATCGTGCAGCAGATGGTCACATTCTCGTAACCTTCGCCCCAATCCCTCGGCAGACATTGAGCAATACGCTCTGGTCGCTTCGTAACCATGTAGAAATGGAGGTCACTCCGTCTTTTTATCATCAACCATGCATCTTCTCGCCATTCGTCAGCTTCCTTGATGAAGAAATCAGAGGTGAAGCACGTCCACAGGAGTGTACCAGAAGGAACTTTCCAGTTGCCTTGTCGGTCTCGTCGAATGGGGAGATTGAACGTAGAGGTCTTCGACACGACATTGGAGTCCTTCTCAAACTCCGCATCACGTCTGAACACATAGCAGTGCTGACAGCCCTCGCTTTTCTTATGGCATCCGTGCCATAAGTTCCATAACCTGCTTTCGCTCGGCATTCTTTGAGCGAGTTCAGACTGCTCTCGCTTATTCGCAGCTTTCCACATCTCACTCATCGACAACTTCTATATAGAAACTAAAGGGACGGAAACCGTCATTACAACTGATCATGGCACTCATCGGGTTCTTCATCCAACCGTCATAGAAGTTGCCTTCACCTCTGGCAAGCGACTCCACAAACTCGCGCATGGAATACCAAGCCGCAGGGCACATGCCGTCGGGACACTCGCCATCAACTGAAATCCATTGTTGACCCTCCCGTACGTCACAAGTGTGCTCGATGCTGTTTTCAAACTTCGCCATCAAATCCTCATAGACTGTCTGGCGTATGGCTGTTATGCGAACTTTATTCATTGTATCTCAATTGTTTCTCCTTCTCTGGCAATCTTGCTCATCTTTTCTTTATGCATTTTTTAGATTTCGGCTCCGTTGTTATTCCTCCTTGCAAGGCATAGTACAAATGATTTTGTCTCTGCACTTGCTTTGCTCGTCATTTCCAGAAGTCATATTTCTTTCGCAATTCCTCTTGCTTTTCGGTTGGCAAGGATTTGAAGTAGCCTCTCCAACTTGGACAGAAGTTTATCTACCATCGCCAGAAACGACCGATGAGCGATTTGGGGTTCTTTTCATAAGCAGCGCGTAGCTTGCAATTTTCACAGGGGTATTTCATAATTACTCATTTTTATTTAATATTTAATATTTAGTTCATCACTCACATTGAAATCATCGTTGAAATCATTATCATATATATAAACGATGCGTAGTCCGCAATATTGCGATAGTACCTTCAGCGTTTCGAGCAGATGCCATATTCTTTTGCCAAGTCCTCATTCAACATCGTTTTGAGGATGGAAATCTTTACTTTCTTCATAGGTATATGTTTTTTCTATTTTCCCACGCAAAATCTACTTTCCGACGCAGAATGTAAAATCTGCAAATATAAGTCGTTGATAATCAGTATAGACGCCTTTGTTTTAGGGCGTCTAAAGTGACTCCGAGGGACGGTAGGGAGACGCAAAATAGGCAAAAATCTGCAAATATGACTACCGTCAAAATAAGAAAATGCAAACATCTGCAAAATCGATTTTCCAGTTCTTTGCACGTTTACACTTTATAACGCGGATTTATGCACATTCTTGCACATTCTTGCATTAAGGTTTAGTTTAGGTTATAGATATTTAATATGGGTATAAACTAAATCAAAGGGTTG
>JAFUSD010000028.1 GCA_017480685.1 Bacteroidaceae bacterium | reverse complement strand
TGTCTGTGGTACTATATATGTCTTCATAATTGTAATCTGTTTTAATTGGTTATACATTATTCGTTTACATATACTTTCTTGCCGTCAACGATGTTGAGACCGCGCTGTACGCCTTCAATCTTGCGACCGCTCATATCGAATGTGCCTTCAACAGCGCTCTTACCAGCTGTAATAGTATCAATTTCTGTTGCATCGCCATCGAAGTCTAAGCGCACCTTGATTGCACCGTATTCATCTTCTATTTCTTTAATTACATCATAGAAATCGAAGTAAGCACGGAATGCTTTCATCTTAGTGTTACCTGTAGAATACCAAAATTTGTTTTCGCTGAGGAAGATATTAGTTGCTTCAAGTGTTGTATTGGCTACATATGTTCCAATGAATTCACTCCATTGTTTCTTTGTACGTTTAATAGCTACAACAGTTGGATCATCTTCTGGATCAATGTCTACGCCTTCAACAGTGAATGAAGTAACATCAGCCTTCACTTTTATAACGTATGGGTGGTTGGCTTCCATACCAGCTGCAACATCCAAAGTATTAAATTTAATTGAAATACCAATGATGTTTTCATCTACATCTTCTTCTGTTTCATATCCAGCGAAATCGTAGAGTGCCACATCTGCACCGAAAGCAGCTTTAACCTGGTCGCCAGTCATAGCGAATGGCAGAACGATTGTGCTGAGTTCGTCGGCCTTGATTGTGCGCTTCACTGTTACGTTCACACCTGTAGCGGCTACAGGAGCAACTGTAGACAATTCGTCGAGAACAACTGAGTGAGCAGATACAACGTTCACCTTGAATGTAACGTCAGCCAAATTATCTCTTCTACTATCATCAATTGTACCGTAGCCGAAGTAGCCGTCCTTGATAGTCACTTCGTAAGTACCAAGAGCAACAGATGCGTCAACTTTAAAGTCAACAGTCACAAGACCTTTTGTATTTCCACTAACGATAGCCTCTGATGATGAAAAATTTGTGTAGAAATCAGTGTTGATATCGGCAGCAACTCCTGTTGCTTTTTTCCATTCAGCTGATGGAGCACAATCAACAGTAGTAATACCAGCTGCTGCTGTTGCCGTTTTGAACTGGAAAGCAGTGTAAGTGTCATCCTTACCGCCAACGAGGTCAATAGGAACTGTCACGGTTTCACCGGGAGTTGCTTCCACGTCTGCAACAGAAAGTGATTGTGCTGTTGCAATGCTGCCTGTCAACAACAGGGCAAGCATACTAATCATTAATCTTTTCATAACTTTTTTGTTAGTTTATGAGTTAAATATATTCTTTGTTATCTGTATTATCCGTCGTTATACGAGTTGTTTATCTGTTGCGATATGCATCGGTGGGCGCATGAGTCTGATGTTGTATTTCTGTCTTTTTTGTAGTATTTATTAACTCGTAATGCGCCTATAGCTACATATGCCACGTATATACTCATTGCAAAGTTAACACTTTTTATCATAACTACCAAAAAAAAACATGAAGAAAATGCATATTTTGCTCGTTTTTTTATGAATAAGCGGCTTAATATGGCGAAAAAGTAGATATTATACAGTCGTTTGTTTGCATAAAAAAGTAAGGAAACGGATTATTTGTTCACTTTACGAACGATGATGATGCTGAGTTCGTAGAGTAACCACATGGGAAAGGAGACAATCATGAGTGTAAAAGCATCGGATGTGGGTGTAATGATTGCGGCCGCTATGAGTATTGCCACGACCACATGTTTGCGATAGCTGACCATGTAGGATGACTGCAGGAGGTGCATCTTGGCGAGCAGCCAACTCATGACCGGCATCTCGAACACGAGGCCGAGTGCCAGGGTGAGCGCCATCATGGTCGAGATGTATGACTCGAGGGTGATGGTGTTTTCCACGAAGTGGGCCACCTGATATGTGCCGAGGAAACGGACTGTGAATGGGAAGATGACGAAATAGCTGAATGCCGCGCCAATGAGAAACATGACGTATGCTCCGCCCACGAGGTGAATGGCATAGCGGCGCTCGTTCTTATAGAGTGCGGGCGATATGAAGCGGAACACTTCGTAGAGTATGTAGGGCGATGAAAGTAAGATGCCAGCCGAGAACGCCACCTTCATGTGGATGATGAACTGCTGTGCCAGCTCGGTGTTTATCAGTTTCACGGAAAAAGCATCGGAAGCAGTGACTACAGAACCGGCATCTGCTCCGAAGAGCGATATGCACCAACGGGTTATTTGCTCAAACCACTCGTATGTGATAAACTCAGGGCTTTGCGGAGCGAGCACCACGGCAAAGAGTATGTCCTTGAAACAGAATGCAGCAACGGCTATCACCATAGCGACAATGAGTATGCGTATGATGACACTCCGCAACTCGTCGAGGTGTTCCCAGAAAGTTGCGGATTCGGTGTTGTTAGCCGTGCCCCCCACCCTGTTTTAGTCTTTCTTGTCGTCGTTGCCGGCCTTGTCTTGCTCGTCGTCCTTTCCGTTGATGCCGTCCTTGAACGAACGCACACCGCGGCCAAGCCCCTTCATGAGTTCAGGAATCTTCTTGCCTCCGAAAAGGAGCAGCACAATCAGGGCGATGATGATAATCTCTTGCATTCCAAGGCCAAACAATGGTAGAATCATTATGATATGCATATACGTGTTTCTATTTATTTGTTAAAGATTAAGCGTTTAGTTTCAGTTGCTCCACGAAGTCGTCGATTTCGTGCATTCGTGTCGGAATCTCGATGTTTTGCGGACAGTGATCCATGCAGATGCAACACTCGACGCAGTGGTCGGCTTGTCGCAGTCGTGGCACTGAACGGTCGTAGCCTATGAGGAATGCACGTCGCAGTTCCTTGTACTTCGGGTCGCCCTGCTCAGGCAGGCGCCCATCGTTGATACATTTGTTGTAGTGGGCAAATATGCCAGGGATGTCGAGTCCGTAGGGGCACGGCATGCAATACTGGCATGCGGTGCATGGGATGGTGGGGTACTTCATCATCTCGTCGGCCACTTCTTCTTGCAGGAACGTGAGTTCGTCGTCGGTGAGCGGTGTGAACGGACAGAGCGAGCGCAGGTTG